>JAFTIY010000066.1 GCA_017456665.1 Clostridia bacterium
ATGCTTTTATCGGCATTTCCGTTAATAGAACTAAAAGGCGCAATACCAATAGGGCTAAAAGCTGGCATGAATTTATTAAAGGTGGCCGCGCTTGCATACGCAGGGTCAACTCTTATAAGTGTTCCGCTATTTTTCTTGCTTAAGCCGATATTTAATTTGTTAAAAAAAATCAAACCGCTTGAAAGGCTTATTTTAAAAATCGAGCAGGTGTTTTATAATAAAGCTGAAAAACTTGCCTCAAATTCGCTAAAAAAGTCAAAAACAGAGGCGAGCGAAGATCAAACCAAAAGCAAGGCTAGATTTATTATCGTGGTTGGAGTATTGGCCTTTGTAGCCGTGCCATTTCCGGTAACGGGGGTATGGACGGGCACTGCGATTGCTGTATTTTTAGGGCTAAAATTTAAAGAAGCGTTTCCCGCTGTAGCAATTGGTAATTTAATAGCGGGCACGATAATTACATTGCTTACTTATTTTTTCAGCGCGTATGTAGATTTAATAATTTACGCTCTCGTGGGGGTGGCAATACTTATGTTAATAATTTTTATAATAAAGGTTGCCGTTGCAAAGCCGCAAGCTTCAGAGGATAAATAATGAGCCAATTTACTAAAGAGGTAGAACTTTTAAAAAATTTAATAGATAACAGTAAAAATATAGTATTTTTTGGAGGAGCAGGTGTTTCTACCGAAAGCAATATCCCTGATTTTCGCTCGGTAGACGGTTTATATAATCAAAAATACCGTTATAGCCCAGAGATTATTTTATCGCATACCTTTTTTGTAAATAATCCGCAAGAATTTTTTCGCTTTTATTTTGACAAAATGATTTATACCGATGCGAAGCCAAACGCCGCGCATATAGGTCTATATAAACTCGAAAAAGAGGGTAAACTCAAGGCTATAGTAACGCAAAATATCGATGGCTTGCATCAAATGGCGGGTAGTAAAAGGGTGCATGAACTGCACGGTAGCGTGTTAAGAAATTATTGCGAGAGGTGCGGTAAATTTCATTCATTAAACGACCTTTTGCAATTTGCCCCTAACGTTCCTATTTGTAGCTGTGGCGGAATAATTAAGCCCGACGTGGTTTTATACGAAGAGGAGCTAAATGGTAAAACGATTAAAGATTCACTAGCGGCAATTAGCGAATGCGACCTTTTAATTATCGGTGGAACGAGCTTAAACGTTTATCCTGCAGCGTCATTCGTTAGTTATGCAAATGGTAAAACTGTTATAATTAATAAAAGCACAACTGCTTACGATTCACGAGCTGAACTAGTCGTTAATCAACCTATAGGCGAGGTTTTTAGTAAAATATGCTAAAAGAAAACTATGAAAATTTGCGTTTAGAGCAACTAAAAATCAAAGGTAAAGGAGCAAAAGTTTTGTTGCATAGCTGCTGCGCTCCATGCTCTAGCGCGTGCCTTGAAAGGCTGGTGGATTTTGCAAGCGTAACAGTGTTTTATTATAATCCCAATATAGATAATCAAAGCGAATTCGAGCTCCGGTTAAACGAGCAAAAAAATTATTTAAATAGTGTTTACGGAGATAAAGTAAAATTATTTATTCCTCATTACGATGCAAAGGAATTTTATGAAGCAATAAGAGGACATGAAGATGCAAAAGAGGGTGGTAGTAGGTGCGAATTGTGCTTTAAATTGCGTTTAGAAAAAACAGCGCAATACGCAGCTGAAAACAACTTTGATTTTTTTGCAACTACATTAACGGTTAGTCCTTTAAAAAATGCTCAACTAATTAACCGTATCGGTAAAGAAATGGGCGAAAAATGCAACGTTCAATGGCTTTACAGTGATTTTAAAAAACAAAACGGATATCTGCGTTCAATCGCTTTAAGTAAAGAAAACGGTCTTTATAGGCAAGATTATTGTGGCTGCTCCTTTTCGCAAAAAGAGGCGGCAAAAAGGAGAAAAGTCGACCAATAAGTCGATTAACGAAACGTTATGCTAAAAATTAAAGAAGTAACAGAACAATTTTTAGGTGAGGAATTAGGCTTTGAATCGGGCGATTCTATTATAGCCTTTAACGGATACGAGGTTTACGACTTGCTCGACTATTTATATTACGATGCGCAAAGCGAGTTTACCGTTACCGTTTTAGCTAAAGATGGGCAAACAGTTGAATTGCAGGTAGAAAAGGATGAGGACGATAGCTTGGGCTTGATTTTTGAAAACGACGGGCTGCAAGTGCGTACTTGTCATAACGATTGCATTTTTTGCTTTGTTAAGCAAATGCCACAGGGCATGCGCTCTACTTTATACGTGAAAGACGATGATTATCGCCAAAGCTTTTTATGCGGTAATTTTGTAACCTTAACAAACGTTAATGAGGAGCATTTACAGCGCATTATAAGGCTTAAGTTATCCCCGCTATATATTTCTATACATACGATGAACGGTGAATTGCGTAAAAAGATGATGAATAACCGATTCGCAGACAAAATTGAATATCAGCTTGAGCAGCTTTGCAAGGCAGGTATTGAGGTTCACGCGCAGATAGTTTTAGTTCCTTCTGTTAACGACGGAAAAGAGCTTGATTATACGCTAAACCGTTTAAAAACTTTTAATAACGTAAAAACTGTGGCTGTAGTTCCATGCGGTATTACTAAATTTAGAGAGGGATTGTATCCCATAAACGATATTGATAAAGAGTATGCCGCCAGCGTTATTAAACAGGTAGAAAGTGCGAATAATCAATCTATAGGCCCGCTTATTTCGCTCGCTGATGAGTTTTATTTTAAAGCAGAGCAGCAACTGCCCCCATATGAAAGTTATGGAGAATTTTGGCAAGTAGAAAACGGCGTTGGGCTAAGTGCAAAATTTATGCGAGACGTAGAGCAAATTATTGAATGTGCAACTGCGCCTTTGCTTGCTCCGGGTAAATATTTAACCGTAACAGGCACAAGTGCATACAATTTTGTAATGCAGGTAGTAAAAAAGGTGCAAAATTCTTGTAAAAATGTTACAATAGAGGTAGTAGCCGTTCAAAACGAGTTTTTTGGCCATACGGTAAACTGTACGGGGTTATTAACCGGGCAGGATATATACGGTGCTTTAAAAGATATTGCAAACGATTACGATTGCTTGCTTATTCCAAATCCTTGCCTTATGCAGTTTGAAGACTTATTCTTAGATGGCATGAGCATTAACGAACTTTCTCAAAAACTTGGTATAAAAGTAAAAAGAGCGGCTATAAGTTGATTAGCGCGTGCTTTAATGATAAATAATTACACAAAAGGTGATATAATATGAAACCAATCGTTGCCATTGTAGGTAGACCGAACGTTGGCAAATCAACGCTATTTAACAAAATTACCGGCAAAAAAATTTCTATAGTAGAGGACAAGCCGGGTGTAACGCGTGACAGAATTTACGGCGATGCCGAATGGTGTGGCCATACTTTTACGTTGGTAGATACCGGCGGTATTGAACTTAAGTCTGAAGACGAAATGTGGGTTCACATCAAAAAACAAGCCGAAACTGCTATAGACGCAGCCGACGTTATAGTTTTACTTTGCGACGTTAAGTGCGATATTACCGCTTCAGATTACGACGTTGCAGATATGCTTCGCAGAAGCAGAAAACCGGTTATTTTAGCCGTTAACAAGTTAGACAATTATCGCCCAGAAAAGCTTTTTGATTACTATAACCTTGGGCTCGGCGAGCCGTTCGGCATTTCTTGCGAACAAGCAACCGGAATAGGTGATCTTCTAGATGAGGTATGCTCAAATTTTGAAAAGGTTGAGCAAACTGAAGATGACGGCGAGGCAATAAAAATTGCAGTAGTAGGTAAACCCAATGCGGGCAAGAGTAGTCTTGTTAATAAGTTGCTTGGTTACGATCGCACGATAGTCTCTAATATTGCCGGCACAACGCGTGACGCGATAGATACTCCGTTTACTGCATTCGGTCAAAAATTTGTGCTTATCGATACGGCAGGAATCAGAAAGAAAAAGGCGGTTGAAGAAAACGTTGAATATTACAGCGTCATCCGCGCTTTAGGTGCGATTCGCCGTGCAGACGTTTGCCTTATGGTTGTAGACAGTAAAGAAGGCCTTTCTGAACAAGACGTAAAAATTTGCGGATACATACACGAACAGGGTAAGCCGTCTGTTATCGTTATGAATAAGTGGGATCTTATAGAAAAGGATACTCACACCGTTAACGCGTTTAACAGTAAGCTTGATTGCGACTTGGCGTTTATGGATTATTATAAAAGCGTTTACGTTTCGGCCAAGAGTGGGCAGAGAGTTGATAAAATTATTGCTATGGCAATGCAGTCGTATGAAAATGCTCACCGAAGAATTACTACTGGTACTTTAAACGATTTAATCGGCGACGCAATCCGCACTACCGAACCTCCTTCAAAGAGCGGCCGTCGTTTAAAAATATATTATTCTACGCAAGATGACGTGTGTCCTCCCAGATTCGTTATTTTTGTAAACGATGCTGAGCTGGTGCATTTTTCGTACAAGCGCTATCTTGAAAACTTTATCAGAAAGGCGTTTGATTTTTCAGGCACGCCGATTAGAATAATTTTTAGAGAAAGAAACGAGGATAAATAAACCGCGCTATAAGTTGATTATCAGCTGTTTTTGCCAGTTCAAAGGAGATATTTATGCAACTTTATTTTAAAGACCTATGGTTGAGCTTCGTGCTACTTGCGCTCGGTTCGTATTTGATAGGTAATATTAATTTTGCAAGAATAATTTCAAAAATGAAAAATAAAGATATTACCAAGGAGGGGAGCGGAAATCCCGGCACGATGAACATGAGCCGCACTTTCGGCATTAAAATCGGGCTGTTAACGCTTGCTTTGGATATCTTAAAGGGAGTAGTTCCCACTTTATTTGCCCGTTACTTTTTTGACGGAATGTTTTTTGGCGATTCTACGCTTGAGGTTTGTATCAACGCGCAGTACGTAGCAGGATTTTTTGTTGTGCTCGGTCATATCTTCCCAATTTCACACAACTTTAAGGGCGGAAAGGGAATCGCAACTACAATCGGCGTGTTTTTGGTGGCCGAACCTATAGTTACTGTTATTTTTGCGGTAATTGCGCTAGCATATATTTTTATTACGGCAATGGGCTCGATGGGGTCGTTTATAGTAACAACACCTCCTGCTATAGCGGCGCTCGTAGATATTTATAATTTGGGATTTAGAAAAGACGTAAATTTTGAATACGGGTTTACTTTTTTCATAATAACCGAAGTTTTGATTGCCGCTATTATATTTTTAACTTGGTATGCTCATCGCCAAAACATTAAGCGTTTGCTTGCGGGCGAAGAACACGAAACAGGTTGGCTGGATATGCTTCACGACCTTAAGGCTAAGAAAAGAGCTAAAAGAATTCAAAAGCTTAATCAAAAGATGTATAAAGAATCTGAAAATTTAAACGATAAGTAAATATTAAATGCCCGTTAATCAACTTATAGGCGGGCTTTTTGGGTTAGAAATATGAAAAATATTGTTATACAAAACCAAAATTTGCAAGTTGAAATAAGTAGGGTTGGTGCAGAACTTCATTCGGTTAAATACTTAAATGAGCAACGCTTATGGACAGGGGATGTTAGTGTTTGGGGCGGAAGAGCTCCAGTGCTTTTTCCCGTTTGCGGAACACTTAAAGATGATAGGTATATATATAATGGTAAAAGTTATACTCTAAAGCATCACGGTTTTGCCAGAAAAAGCTTATTTGAAATAACCTCTCTCTCTGCAACTAAGGCTGTTTTTAAGATGAGTTCAAGCGAAGAAACCAAGGTTGTTTATCCGTTTGATTTTGATTTTTTTATTAGCTACGAGCTTATAGAAAATAGTATAAAAGTGGGCTATAAGTTGATTAATCGCAGTTTGAGTGATATGTGGTTTTCGATTGGTAGCCACGAAAGTTTTCTTTTAGAGGGTAAATTGAGTGATTATAGCTTGATTTTTGAAAAAAAAGAAAATTTTATTTCGAAGGCAGTAAACAAAAAGGGGCTTATAATCAACGAGTTTGATGATTTTGGTCAAAGTACCAACTATTTATCTATAAATGAGCAACTGTTTAAAAGAGATACAGCAGTATTTGCCAATCTTAATTCTAGAAATGTTAGCTTGTATTATAAAAACGTAAAGAAGGTTGATTTTGCTTTTGACGCTCCCAATTTGCTTATTTGGACGGTTTTAGGCGCAAATTATATTTGCATTGAACCATGGCTTAATCTTCCCGATTATTTTGATAGCGACGGCATAATCGAAAACAAACCGGGCATTTTATTTTTAAAAAATGGTAAAAGTTACGAAAATTATCATACGGTAACATATTACGCATAATGAACGCAATACAACAAAAATTATTAGATCAAATTAAAAAAATTGCCGTTTATTTGTTTATAGCTTTAGAATTTACCATATACGCGTATTTTTGCTTTAGAGATATTGCTTACAACGACGGTTGTGAGAACGTAAAATATTTGAGTATATGTTTGTGTGCGCTTATGCAAATTTTGCTGTTTAAAAAAAGAAAAATGCAAAATTTGTTACTCATTTTGGCAATGGCTCTTACTTTGATTGCCGACGTATATTTGCTTTTATTTGAAACTAATGAACGAAATAATTCAATAGGTATAGCGTTTTTTGTGACCGTACAGCTTGTTTATGCCATTTGGTTGACCATAAACTTTTATAAATCAGCTCACTTAAGCGTGATAAAGAAAAAACGCAAAATTGCATTTGCGGTAATTAACGCGCTAAGAATAGCGTTAGTGGTTTTATCCGTGCCGATAGTTAATAATATAGACGGGGCGTTAAGCAGTACGCTTGCGATCGTTTGCTTTATAATGCTACTATTTAACGTTGCTTGTGCGTTTATGCAAAATAAAAGCAGTTCAAATTTGCTTTTTGCAATAGGAATAACTCTTTTTGCTCTTTGTGATTTTTCGGTTGGAATGAGCAACGTTGGAACAACTTTGTTAAATATCAGCTTTCAAGCAAGAAGCGTTTTTAATTTTTTAATGTGGTTTTTTTATCTGCCAAGCCAGGTATTAATAACTTTATCTACTTATGATAAATGGTCGATAATCGACTTATAGGAGGACTTTTGATGAAACAAAGTAAAATTTGGAGTGTTGTTTTACTGTTTTTTGGCTTCATTTTTATAGTGGCGTTTTCTATTGCGTTACCCATTTGGTGTAGATTTTTTTACTATTTACAAATAGAGCCATTAAACATTGAGCAAAATTCAGGATTTACGCGCGAGCAAATTATTGAGGCGTATGACGACGTTTTAGATTTTTTAAACTTTAATCAGCCCTTTGGTACGGGCGAACTTAAATACAGTGAAAGCGGGAAAAGTCATTTTGAAGACTGTAAAGTGCTTTTTGATTTAGATACTTACGCTTTGATCATTTCTGCTGCGGTTCTAATTGCGGCGGCACTGCTTTCTAAATTTAGAATTCTAAAGCCCGAAAAGTTGTTTAAATTTGATTTCTATTTTTATTCTGGGGTATTAGCTTTAGTAATTCCAATAGTTATGGGCGCGGCAATTGCTGTTGATTTTGACAACGCATTCGTAGTTTTTCATAAAATATTTTTCCCCGGTAAAGAGAATTGGCAATTTAGTTGGCACGATGACCAAATTATTCGCATTTTACCATCGCAATTCTTCTTTAATTGCGCAATATTTATTGCGGTTGCGCTTGTGGTGCTTTCTGCAACGAGCATCATCATAGGAATAGTAAATCACCGCAAATGCAAAAGAATAGAAAATTTTATTAAATAGGTTGCTTTGAACAAAAGATAATATTTGAGAGTTAGGTTACTAATTAGCATAGATAAAATGAGCAATAAAAAAAGGCGGTTTAACCGCCTTTAATTTTAAAAGCTACCCGCCTGTGCCGTATAGAGTAAATTATAACCCGCTTTTAAGCAGGTGGGTGCTAAGCGCTTTCGCCTCAGACTTCCTGTGTTTATGGGTTTGCTCAAGACAATAACCCCAGGCTTTGCATATCGAACGCGACTGTATGCTCCCTTATTATTTTCGTGGATTAAATCAAACCCTACCTCGTACACTGCAGGTCACGCTTATATTATAACAAAGGTAAGCGCGTATGGCAAGCAAATTTAAATATTTTTTTTAAGAGATTTATTATGATTAAAATTAAAGTTTTAGGCTGCAGGGGCTTGTATCCCGAAAATGATGAAGCTACCAGCGGGTATTTAATTTCAGATGGCTGTTTTTCGCTGGTGTGCGATATGGGGTCGGGCGTTTTTGCAAAGCTCAAAAAGCAAATAGAGCCCGAAAAGGTAAGTGCAATTTTTATTTCGCACTTACATTTTGATCATATTGCTGATCTTGGCGTATATAATTATTATTTAGAATCTTTAGCACGAAGCGGGCGCTTTTTAGGCAAGATAAAGCTAATTATAAAAAGTTGTGAAAGTAGTGTTTATCAATCTATAGCCGCGCTTCCTTATTTTGAAATTATAAATTTTGAAGAACAAACTACGCTAAAAATTAGCGACCTTGCTTTTAAATTTTATAAAATGAATCATCCGAGCGAGGATTATGCCGTAACCGTTTGTAAAGAAAAAATTACGATTGGTTATTTGGGCGACAGTAACGTTAATGAAAATATTGACGAGGTGTTTAAAAATTGTAACGCTGTAATTTGCCACGCTCCTCTTTTAATGAATGATTGGAATGAAAAAAAACCACATCTTGCGGCAAAAATAGCTCTTGAAAGAGCAAAAAAGTGGGGTAACGTTTGCATATTGTCGCACTTTTTACCGCAAAGCGATATATTGGCGTTAAGAAAAGAGTGTGATGAAGTTGGCGCAAATTATTACTTTGCCGAGCAAGGCGGCGAATATATAATAGGTTAGTATTTACGTTTACAAATGACAATGAAGGAAGATGGTAGCAACAAACTGATAAATATCCGACCATTGTGCGTTGCGGCGCTTTGTTTGATTGCCGGTATTTTATGCGGATATTTTACTTACGTTTACGGTTGGTGGGTAAACGCGATTTTTGTTGCCGTTTTTTTAGTAGCTATAATCTTTGTTCGTTTTTATAAATTTAAAGAGAATAGACGGGCATTAGTTTTGTTATTAGTTGCCCTTTTAATCTTTACAATTGGTTATTTGCGTACTTCAATTAGCGTTATTAACGCCAAAAACGCGCCGTCTATAAGCGGTGAGGTTACTTTAGTTGGTGTAATTGATGATATGAGCACGAGCGAAGGAGTGCAAAAAATTACGCTTAACAGCTGTAGTGTAAATGGAGATAAATTAAATGGCAAGGTTGTTTTTTATATCAATACCGTAAGCGGCTTGAGCGATGCAGATTTGGGCTACAGAATTTTATTAAATTGCAATATTAACAAAAACGATGGTAAATATAATAATGCCGCTTCGTTTTTAGGTGGGATTTACTATACGGCAAAAAGTGTAACGAATATATCGATAATCAACTCCGAGCCCAACTTATTGCAGTTTTTGTTTAAAGAAGTGCGCTCTTTTTTACGAAATAATTTATCTAAAGAAGCCTTTCCTTACGCACTTGCACTTTTGCTCGGCGATACCTCGCATATGCCTTCAGTTAGTTATGCAAATTTTCAAATGGCGGGCATAGCTCACGTGTTTGCGGTTTCGGGCTTGCATATGGGCGTGTTTATTTCTATATTTTCGTTTTTAAGCAAAAGAATTAAAGCAAATGCCGTGGCGAAATGTATATTCATACTTTTGCCTGCATTTTTATATTGCGGGCTTTGCGGGTTTAACTCTTCTACCTTAAGAGCGTTCGTAATGGCCGCAATAACTTTACTCGCAACCAACACGGGCTTTAAGCGTGATGGACTTTCTTCAGTAGCAGTTGCCGCTGTGGGAATATTATTGGTTAAACCTATGGAATTATTCGGCGTGGGATTTCGCCTTTCGTTTATGGCGGTAATAGCCATATTTACGTTAGCTCCGGTATTTAACCGCGGTTCGCGCGGGGTTAAATTTGTTGGCGAACCACTTTCGGTTTCGCTTTCAGCTCAACTTGGCACTATGCCTATATTGGCAGATATGTCGGGCTATACGTCGATTATTGCGGTATTTGCTAACCTTATATTCGTTCCGTTAATGGTGTTTATTTACATATTAACATTTGTTTGTACGATTTTTGGCTTAATCGAAAGTGCAATATTTCAAAATGCGTCGGTTAGTATGTTTTTGCCCGAGGTGTTAATTAACTTTGCATCAAAAACGATAGGTATAGTAAATTTTCATGCATTCACTATACCTACACATTTTCACGCATTGCGAATAGTTTGGTATATCGGTTTAGCCGCTTTATCCGATACGGTGAACTTGACGCTAAAAAACAAATCTGTAATAGTAGGGCTATGTTTAGCCTTGTGCGTGATATTTGGAATGATATTGTAGTGAAGTAGAAGTTTATGGGCTTATTTAACCTATTTAGTGTTTAACCGATTTATAGGTCGCATCTGCATAAAAAACGTAAAAGCCCACAAAATAATTGATTTTTATATTTATATTTGTTACAATTTTACCGTAACAGTTTAAGAGGCTACAGTTGGTAGCTGAGGGTGTGTTTATGAGAATGGAAGAACTTAAGAGCTCGCTTGAAAAGGCGATAGCTCCCGTGTATTTAATTGAGGGCGAAGACGCGTATTTGCGTGAGGGTGCCGTTAAAATTCTGCAAAACAGGTGTTTAAGTGCCCCTGATTTAAATTTTAGCGTGTTTGAGGGGAGTTACGCAAGGCAAAATCCGGAAGAGATTGTTGAAATACTAATGCAATATCCCTTTATGAGCGAAAAGCGAGTGGTGCTTTTGCGCGATTATAACCCTACTGCAACCGACTTAAAAAATAAAACCTTGAGCGCGTATTTTTCAAATCCTTCACAAACCAGTCTTTTGATAATCGCAAACGGAAATGCTTGCGAGCCCCTAAAAAAAATGCCAAACGTAACCGTTGTTGATTGCGGAAAGGCGGATATGGCGGTGGTTGTGAGGTATATTCAAGTTACTTTAAAAAGAGAAAATTTGATTATTACCACCAAAAATGCACAACTTCTTGCCGACTATTGCAGATTAGAAATGACTAAGGTAAGCGGCGAGGTTGAAAAATTAATATCTTACTGTCATGGAGCAGGTGAGGTTTTAGAAGAAGATATCGAGGCTCTCGTTACGAAAGAGAGCGATTATCAAATATACGAGCTTACCGAAAAGGTTGCTCAAAAGAAAAACGGCGAGGCGTATATAATACTTACTGATATGCTGTCGAGGAGCAACGATCATCAAAAGCTGTTTACTTCGCTGTATTATCATTTTAGGCGCTTGTTTTTTTGTTCTATGAGCGGAAAAACACCTGCAGTACTTGCAAAAGAATTGGGAGTAAAAGAATACGCCGTAAAAAAATCTATCGAGCAAAGCAAAAAGTTTACACCTAAAAGGCTTAAAGAAATAAACGATATGTTCTGCAAGTACGACGGAGATTTTAAAAGCGGAAGGATTTCTGTTTCGCAAGCTCTCACTTTGTGTATGGGCAAAATTATGCAGTAAAGTGATAAAACTGTTAAATTTTTGTAACTATTAGAAAAAGATTGGAAAAACGCTTTATTTTTGTAAAAAAATATTATATAATACTATGTTGTAAGTAACTTTTTTATTGAGTAATAAATAAACGTCCTCAAATTAGAGGTGAAATGGAGTAAATTATGGGATTAATTGACAAAGTAATAAACTTTTTTAACGATTTGCAACCCGTTTATCTCGTAGAATTTTTATTGCTTGCTATCGTATTTTTCTTCGTGCTCGATATTTTGCGCAAGAATAACGCAAGGGTAATAATAGTATTCTTCTCGCTTTACGTGCTCGCTATTGCAGCTATTCACTATATGAGTGACAAGCTTCCTGCTTACGCGGTATATTTCTTGGTTGCAATCTTCGTACTTGCAGTAGTATGTATGTTCTCAACCGAAATCAAGCGTGCCGTTTGGAATAGTATGAAGAACGGTGATTCAAAATACTGGGACGGAGCTACCGATCGTGAAAATGCAAAAGAGTGTATTAACGAAATAATTAAGGCTGTTCAAAGTATGTCTAAAAACAACGTAGGCGCAATCATTATTTTAGCAAATTCAAATATGCCTAACGCAATTTTAGATAGTGGCGTTCCCGTAAATTCAGATATATCTTCAGCTTTGATTGAAAGTATTTTCTTCCCCAAAACACCCCTTCACGACGGGGCTATGGTAATTAATGGAACAAAGGTGCAAGCGGCAGGTTGCTTCCTTCCTTTATCGCAAGAGCTAAATCTTCCCAAAGAATTAGGCACTCGCCATCGCGCTGGTATAGGCATTACCGAAACCATTAACGTAACGGCTATTATCGTTTCTGAAGAAACGGGCGTTATTTCGGTTGCTCACGGTGGCAAGCTTAAACGCTACGCTGATACCGAAATGCTTAAAAATACCCTTAAGTCTTTCTACTGGCAAGACATGATTAACTAATTAAACTACTGTTAAAGGAGATTATTATGAAAAAAGGTGATTCTAAACGCGGCGGTGGTTTTTTACCGGCTCTGCCTTATGTGATTTTAGCTTTAATACTTGCGGCTATAGTAGTAGTTGCTATTAATATTTAACGAATTTTGCCCGCCCTTGTTAAGTAAAGGGTGGGCGTTTTTTAAGATAAATAAAAAGCCCGACGGCCCTAATTATTTTGGCGTCGGGTTTATTTTTTATCGTTAAATCGTAGTGATTTCTATTGTGAGTAAGCCTTATAAAAATAAAGAGGCTTATTAAAGGAAAATTTTTTTAATAGCAGTTAATCGCGTTATAGGCTTATTTATTATTAAAATTTACGAACTAGTCCGGTAACTTTGCCCAAAATTTGCGCGTCGCTTACTATTATATCTGAAAGGGCGCTGTTTTCGGGATGGAGAATAATTTTATTACCTTTTTTATAAAAGCGTTTTACCGTTGCTTCATCTTCAATTAAAGCAACAACAATTTCGCCGTTGGTGGCGGTGGGCGTTTTTTTGCAAATAATTTTATCTCCGTCAAAAATGCCGGCTTCAATCATACTATCTCCCTTAACGCGGAGCATAAAACATTCGCCGTCGCTGGCAAGTTCGGGGGGGAGCGGAAAATATCCTTCAAGATTTTCAACCGCTAAAATGGGCGTACCGGCGGTAACCGTACCGATAAGCGGAACCGAAACGTAATCGCAATTATCATTTAAAATAATAGCCCTGTTTTTGTTACCGCTCTTTTGTAAAATACCGCGTTGTTCGAGTTTATCAAGGTAATAATGCGCTGTAGCCGTTGATTTAATGCCGAGAGCCGCACAAATCTCACGCACAGAGGGCGGAAAGCCGTATTCTTGCTGATAGCGTTTTAAAAACGCATGTACCTTTTCAAGTTTATCGTCGATTTTACCCATAATAATCTCCTTTAATTTTATTGTATCATAATTTTTAAACAAAAGCAAACATTTGTTTGACTTTTTGGCAAATTTTTTTATTACAAATAACAATTTTAAAAATATTTGGTAAAAGCCTTGTAAATGTTAAAAAAATGTATTACAATATAGTTAAACAAAAATAGGCGGTCAAATAATATGACGAATAATAAAGATGAAGGTAAATGCGTACTATACGATCGCGATTGTATCGATTGCGGTGAGTGCGATATTTGTGATTTGGATAAAAATAAAATATGCGATAATTGCGGCAAATGCTTAAACTTTACCGACGTTGCTTCCATTAAAATCGATGGTGTGTATACCGACGAAAAGAGTGGCGGAGCTAATAGTAAAAATTTACATTAATTGGCCTATAGGTTGATTAATAAGGATTTTTTAGTCATATTTAAATAAAAAATCAGATAAGCGAGGTTATGCTTTAGCAGTTTTTATAACAATTAGTTGTTTTAATAAAAACACGCTGTTAAATGATAAAAAAATTTTGCTTAAAATATTTTAACCTTCGTTTAATTAAGTTATAGGGCCACTTTGGCCTTTTATTTTTATTTTTTTGCATAAAATAAAGAACAAGTGAGTAAATTAAAAAGTGAACGGTTGGATTTTTAGTTTGCGTTATTTAGTTGAGTAAAGAAAGGATTGTTTTAAGTAAAATTTACTGCAAGCGCCTAAGTTATGTATAAACTTCTAAAAGCAATTAATTTTTTTAATAGATGCAAGTAATACCACTACCAAAATTGGCAATTTTGGGTGTAAAAATGTGCTAATTGGATAAAAACTCACTACTTTTTTGTTCAAAGTAACCAAAGTGAAAAAAATAAAAAAAAGTTTACAAAAACCCCTTGAAATTTAGCCAATTATATAGTATAATATAGAGCGAACATATACAAGTAGGTTTTATCGAGAAATCTCGAATGCAAAACGTGCAATTACTCAATTGCAAACTTTATCGGAGCTGAAAATGAAAACTTTTACCAAAAACAAAAAACAGAGGCACTTTCTTTTGCGGGGGTAATTTGCGCTTTCGCGGTAAAAAAGGAAGGGTGCTTTTTTCTTTTACCCAGCTTCGCTTTTAGTAAATAGCCTAACGTTTAGGCTTTAAACAGACTTAACTTTTTTTTAAAAATATATGAGGGAGGATAACATGTTATCTCAAAAAGAATGCGTAGCAATGCTACTTGCCGGAGGGCAGGGCAGCAGACTGTATGCGCTCACTTCAAAAATTGCAAAGCCTGCAGTACCAGTTGGCGGTAAGTACAGAATTATCGACTTTCCGCTATCTAACTGTATCAACTCGGGTATTGATACAGTTGGCGTTTTAACCCAATACGAGCCGTTTGAGCTTAACGATTATATCGGCAACGGCCAGCCTTGGGATTTAGACCGTATGTACGGCGGAGTACACATCCTTTCACCTTATCAGGCAAAAAGGGGGTCTGAATGGTATAAGGGAACGGCAAACGCAATTTATCAAAATCTTTCGTTTATCAAAAGGTACAAGCCCGAATACGTACTTATTCTTTCAGGCGATCATATTTACAAAATGAATTATGCCAAAATGCTTGCGGAGCACAAAAAGAACGGGGCAGACGTAACGGTTGCAACCATCGAAGTTCCCATTGAAGAGGCTTCACGCTTTGGCGTAGTAAACGTTGGCGAAAACGGCAAGATTGTAGAGTTTGAAGAAAAGCCCAAAAAACCCAAGAGCAACCTTGCTTCAATGGGTATATACATTTTCTCGGCTGAAAAGCTTTACAAATATCTTGAAGAAGACGAGCTCGATACGAAGAGCAGTAAGGATTTTGGCAAAAATATTCTTCCCAATATGTTAAATGCGGGCGAGCGCATGTTTGCTTACGTGTTTAAAGGCTATTGGAAAGACGTTGGAACTATAGATTCTTTATACGAAGCTAATATGGACCTTTTAGGTGAACGTCCACTCTTTGATATTTCGGATACAAATTGGCGCATTCACTCTAAAAACCCCATTGCTCCCCCTCATTACATTGGCGAAAACGGCAGCGTAGAGGGTAGCTTGGTCGCTCTCGGCTGCGAAATAGAAGGTAAAGTTAAAAATAGCATACTCTCTGCAAACGTAACCGTAGAAGCTGGCGCAGAAATAGTTGGAAGCGTAATTTTTAGCGGTTGTACGGTAAAGGCGGGTGCTAAAGTTTACAACAGCATTATGGCCGAAGACGTAGTTATCGGCGAAAACAGCGTAGTAGGCAGTAGTGCACAGCCCAGAAAAATAACCCTTTTAGGTCGCGGCGCGCAAATTGCGGCAGGAGCGACGGTTGAAGGCGGAAGCATAGTGGAGGGTAAGTAATATGGACGCATTAGGTATTATATTTTCTAACATACACGATTCAAACATGCCGGAGCTTACGGCAAGCAGAACTACCGCTTCAATTCCTTTTTGTGCAAGGTACAGACTAATCGACTTTGCACTTTCTAATATGGTAAACAGCGGTATTACCAAAGTAGGCGTAATCACCAAGAGCAATTATCAATCGCTTATGGACCACGTTGGCAGCGGTAAGGATTGGGATTTAGCTCGCAGACACGGCGGTTTAATAATCCTTCCTCCTTTCGGAGTGCAAGAAAGCACCTCTCTTTATAACACTCGTTTAGAAGCGTTAAAAACCGTTACCGGTTTTTTAGCTAGATCTACCGAGGAATACGTAGTTTTATCTGATAGCGACTTTGTTTGCAATATGGATTATACCGAGCTTATTGAGTTCCATAACGCACGCCAATCAGATATTACGCTGGTATATTTTAAAGCAAAAGCACAAAACCTTTCGGGAACGAATAACATAGTTTTAACCGTTGGTGCAAAAGGAAAGGTTAGCGATATTCAATTTGATCCCGATTGTGAAAAAGGCGTTGAACTTGGCGTTTACGCAAACGTTTGCGTAATGCGTAAAACTCTATTACAAAATCTCATTGCAGATGCGGTTGCACACAATAAGCGCCATTTCGCTGCAGATATTTTAGCTCCCAGCGTTCACACTTTAAAGGTGTACGCGTGGGAACACAGAGGTTATTTTGCTAAAATTTCTTCACTTCAATCTTATTATGAAGAAAGTCTTAAAATTTTGAATAAAGATGCTCGCAACAGCTTATTTGGAGTAAACGGCGTTTACACCAAGGTAAAAGACAGTATTCCCACCACTTACGGAGATAGCGCCGTAGTTAAAAACTCGCTTATCGCAGACGGATGCTCAATAGAGGGCGAGGTTTATAACAGCATTATATTCCGCGGAGTAAAGGTAGCAAAGGGTACGGTAGTTAAAAACTCCATACTTATGCAGGGTACGATAGTTGGTGAAAACGCGTTAATTAATTGCATAATTGCAGATAAAAACGTAGTGGTAAAGGATAGGCGCGTTCTTTCAGGTTGTGACACTCATCCCTTCTTTATTCATAAAAGCACCGTTTTATAAGGGTTTTTATTATTAAATTCCTTGCCTTTAATTAGCGCAACGATTTTAATAACGCGCGTGCGCGCGCGTAAGAATTAATCAACGTATAAGTATAGCGCTTTGAGCGTTTAAATTGCGATATATAAATTTAAGGAGAAATATAATGGCAACAAAAAAAAGTGAGGGCACGCAAAATAAAGTAGCTAAAAAAGCACCTGCAGCAAAGCGCGCTTGTGCTAAAAAAACGAGCGTAAAAGCAAAAGTTAAAACTGCTAAAAAAACTGTTATCAAACAGGAAAAAACGCCTGAAGTGGTTGTTAGAAACAAAAAGAGCGTGTTATTCGTTGCATCTGAAGGCTTACCCTTTATTAAAACGGGTGGGCTTGCCGACGTAATCGGCTCACTCCCAAAGGAGCTTGCAAGGCGCGGTAATTACGACGTAAGCGTAATTATGCCTATGTATTCAAAAATAGATCAAGGCTTAAGGCAAAACTTTACCTTCATAGGTAATTTTAACGTAGGCCTTGCTTGGCGTAACCAATATTGCGGATTATACTCTTTCCGTTTAGAAGGAGTTACCTATTACTTTATTGATAACGAATATTACTTTAAGCGTGAAAATATTTACGGCTGTTACGACGATGGCGAGCGCTTTGCATTCTTTTCAAAGGCCGTTCTCGACAGCTTGGGGTATATGGGTTATTATCCCGACGTTATTAACTGCAACGACTGGCAGTCTGCTGCAGTAGTAATTTATTTAAAAACGCTTTACGGCAATAAATTTGGTTTTTCACAGATTAAAACGCTTTATACAATTCATAATATTGAATATCAAGGTCAGTACGGAATGGATACCGCAAGTGATCTTTTCGGTTTTCCCGAATGGGCTCACGGTGGAATAGAATACGACGGTTGTTTGAATCTTATGAAGGGTGCAATCGAGTTTTCTGATAAAGTGAGCACGGTTAGCCCAACTTACGCAAACGAAATTAAGGACTGTTATTTTGCAAACGGTTTAGAAGATATAATTTTGCGTAACCAAGGCAAGATTACCGGTATTTTAAACGGTCTTGATTTAGAGCTTTACAATCCTGAAACAGACGACGCGTTGTTTGCAAACTACAGCGCTCAAGATTTAAGCGGCAAAAAGGAATGTAAGCGTGAGCTTCAAAAAATGCTCGGCTTTGCCGAACGCGACGTTCCGGTTGTTGTACTTATTTCAAGGCTTGTTTCTCACAAAGGGCTCGACCTTATTAAATGCGTACTCGACGAGCTTTTATACGAAGATATCCAGTTGGTTATTTTAGGTAAGGGCGATACCGATTACGAAAACTTTTTTAAGTATAACGAAAGTAGATACAACGGCAAATTCCGCGCTCTTATAGCGTTTAACCGCGATATGGCTTCAAAGCTTTATTCGGGGGCAGATATTTTACTTATGCCTTCACGTCAAGAGCCTTGCGGATTATCGCAGATGATCGCATGCAGATACGCTACCATTCCCGTTGTAAGAAAAACGGGTGGCCTTGCAGACAGTATAGTTGCTTATAACGATAACCGTCAAGAGGGTAACGGTTTTGCGTTTACTAATTACAATGCACACGAAATGCTTTACGTTATTAAGGACGCAATTTTTACCTATAACAATAAAGAGGAATGGAATAAGATTGTAAATAGTGCGTTAAACAGCGATTTTAGCTGGGAAAAATCATCCGCACTTTATGAAAAACTTTACGACGAAATGATTGGAGACTAACGATGGGTGAAAGGATAAAACTTACCAAAAAAGAAGCTGGTGATGCTATTAAAGGCAAGCTTTCGCGCTTTTTCGGGGTAAACGACCAAGAGGCTACGAGCGAACAACTTTATAAAGCTGTGGTAATGGTTGTAAGAGATATACTTCTCGAAAAGCGCAAAAGTTATCATTATAAGGTAAAAGAAGCGCAAGGAAAACGCGTTTATTACCTCTGCATGGAGTATTTGCTCGGCAGATCGTTAAAAAACAACGTATACAATCTAGGCATCGGTGATGCTTTAGAGGGTGCGCTTAAGGCTTATAATACCAACCTCGAAGAGCTTTACGAAAACGAGCCCGATGCAGGTCTTGGTAACGGTGGCTTGGGTAGACTCGCTGCTTGTTTTATGGATTCGCTTGCTTCACTCGATTATCCCACCATGGGGTACTCGTTGCGCTACGAATACGGCCTTTTTAAACAAAAAATAGTAGACGGCTGGCAAATGGAGCTCCCGGATAATTGGCTTCCGGGTGGCGAGGTTTGGCTTACTCAACGGCTTGATAAGGCTTTTAAGGTAAAATTCGACGGTTATATCGTAGAAAAATGGGAAGAGGGCAGAATGAGGGTTGAGCACGTTGATGCAACCGAGGTTGAAGCTGGTCCATACGATATGATGATTTCGGGAAAGGATAGCGAGGCAGTTTCTGTATTGCGCTTATGGAGTGCAAGAAGCTGCAAGTCGTTTGACATGCGCTCTTTTTCTGAAGGCGATTATATGCGTTGCGTAAGAGAATCGGGCGAGGCAGAGCTTTTAACTAAAGTTTTATATCCTTCCGATAACCATTTTGAAGGTAAATCTTTGCGCTTAAAGCAGCAATATTTACTAGTTTCGGCATCACTTCAAAATATTTTAAAAATGCACTACGAACGCTATGGTACTTTTGATAATTTGCCAGATAAAGCGTCTATTCATATTAACGACACCCATCCTGCTCTTTGTATTCCCGAGCTAATGCGCTTGTTAATGGACGAGCACGGCTACGATTGGGATACCGCTTGGAATATGGTGGTTAGAACGGTGGCTTACACCAATCACACCGTTATGAGCGAAGCGCTTGAAAAATGGAGTGAAGATTTAATTGCAAGGCGTTTGCCTAGAATTTACTCTATTATTAAAGAGATAAATAGCCGTTTTTGCGCTCAAATGTGGCAACTTTTCCCGGGGGATTGGGATAAGATTAACCGCATGAGTATAATTTCATACGGCCAGGTAAAAATGGCTAATCTTTCGGTTATAGGCTCTAAAAAGATAAACGGCGTATCCGCTTTACACAGCGATATAATTAAAGAAAGTATATTTAAAGATTTTAACGACGTTTATCCCGAAAGATTTACCAACGTTACTAACGGTATTGCTTACAGAAGATGGCTTTGCCAGTCTAATCCAGAGCTTACCTCGCTTATTAGCGATTGTATTGGCGACGGTTTTATTAAAGACGGGGCTCAGCTTGCAAAATTTGCTCAATTTGCAACCGATTCGCAGGTTTTACAGCGTATAAACGAAATTAAGTCGACCAAGAAAAAACAGCTTGCCGACTATTTAAGAAGGTATACAGACGTTAAATTAAATCCCGATACTTTGTTTGACGTTCAAGCAAAGCGCATGCACGAATATAAGCGCCAGCTTTTAAACGTTTTACACATTATTGACCTTTACGAAGAGCTTAAGGCTAATCCAAATCTCGATATTCAGCCCCAAACGTTTATTTTTGGTGCAAAAGCCGCATCAGGCTACTATTTTGCAAAGCAAATAATCAAGCTTATTTGTTATTTAGCTGCCGATATCGATAAGAATCCCAACAAGCTTATTCGTGAAAAGCTTAAGGTTTGCTATATAGAAAACTATTCTGTTACCGTAGCCGAAAAGCTTATGCCTGCAACCGAGGTTTCAGAACAAATTTCGCAAGCAGGTAAAGAGGCTAGCGGTACGGGTAACATGAAGTTTATGATAAACGGAGCTTTAACCATCGGTACTATGGATGGGGCAAACGTTGAAATGCACGCAAGCGTAGGAGATGAAAATATTTATATTTTCGGTCTTCGCGCTAACGAGGTTGAAGAGTTATGGAGAAAGGGATACAACTCCTCTTACTACTATAATACCAATCCCAGATTAAGAAGAATAATTAACAGCCTTAAATTAGGTTATAACGGCGAAAGCTTTGCTTTCGTTGCTGATTATCTGTTAACCGGCTCGCCCGTTGCCGATCCATATATGTGTATGGCAGATTTTGCCGACTACGCGCAAAAGAGAGGAGTTATGCTCGGCGATTATAAAGATCGCACCTTGTGGGCACAAAAGAGCTTGAGAAACGTTGCGGCAAGCGGCGTGTTCTCTTCAGACAGGAGCATTAAAGAATACGCAGAAAATATTTGGGATCTTAAGCCCGTAAAGTAAAACATGTTAGAATTCAACCCATTAAATAAAAAACATAAAAGCATTTTAGGCGGAATAAAACAATTTTCCGCCGTGCGCTTTTTTGTTAAAAGCAATATACCCGTTACTATGCGTTTATATAGCGATAACGACCATATAGACCGACTTATGAAGCCAACTAAAGATGGGTACTATCTTGATTACGAGCTTTGTAAAGGGTTGTATTTTTACGATTTTTTATGTAACGGTGTAATTTATGGTAAAGGCGAACTTTTAGATGCCGTTCCTAACGGCCCGGCCTATCAGTTAACGGTATATCCCGATGATTATCAAACGCCCGATTGGATTAAAGGCGGAATTATTTACCAAATCTTTCCCGATAGATTTTGTAAGGTCGGCTATTTTAGCGTAGGTAAGGGTAAGGTTAAACGCGATGATTGGGGAGGAAATCCCACTTACCGCTCGCCCGACGGAAAGGTGCGAAACAACGAATTTTTTGGCGGAAATTTTAAGGGAATTCAATCTAAACTCGATTACGTTAAAAAGCTCGGTGTAACTGCCGTTTATTTAAATCCGATTTGCGCTAGCTACTCTTCCCACCGCTACGATACGGGCGATTATCTTATGCCGGATAGCGTTTTAGGAAGTATAGACGATTTTAAAAATTTAACCCAAGAAGGCAAGCAAAAGGGTATTCGTTTTATATTCGACGGAGTGTTTAATCACACGGGTGCGGGTAGCCGTTATTTTAACAAATATGGCGATTACGAAGCTATAGGCGCATTTAATAGTAAAAAATCTGAATACTACGATTGGTATACATTCTTCGAGCATCCCGAAAGTTATGCTAGTTGGTGGGGTTTTAAAACCTTACCCTCAATAAGAAAAAACAGTAAGAGCTTTCAAAGGTTCGTAACCGAAGAGGTTATAGATTATTGGACCAATGCGGGAATATGCGGCATGCGCTTAGACGTAGTTGACGAGCTTTCTGATAGTTTTGTTAGAAAAATACGCACCGCACTTAAGGCGAAGGGCGATCAGTTGCTTATAGGCGAGGTTTGGGAGGATGCTACCAATAAAATGGCATACGGCGAGCGCAGAAAGTATTTTACCGATGGCGAACTCGATTCGGTAATGAATTATCCGCTACGCGATGCTATTATTGATTTTGTTTTAAGCGGAAGAACTTGGCTTTTAAGAAATACCGTTTGCGAGCAAATTAACAACTATCCCAAAGAGGCCCTCGATTGCCTAATGAACGTTCTTTCTACTCACGATTCTACCAGAATAATTACCTTACTCGGAAGAAGAAAAACGATTACCGATAAGGATCTTATGGGCAGAGCACTTTTAGATGAAAGTGAGTATCAAATAGGTAAATGTCGCGAAAAATGTGCAAGCGTACTACAGTTTTTCTTATACGGAGTACCAAGCGTTTATTACGGCGACGAGGAAGGGCTTGAAGGGGATCTTGATCCATATAACAGGCGTTGCTTTAATTGGGAAAGTCCCGATAAGGAGCTTTTAGAACATTATAAAAAAATTGCCAAAATAAGAAGAGGCAATAAAGTGTTTGAAAAGGGCGAAACGCAAATCGTTTACGCAAAGGGCGGAACGTTTATGTTTAAACGTGGTAAAGGCAAAGGGCAAATTTACGTTGCTGTAAACTGTTCTAACCACGTTAAAGAATGCTTTTTTAATAAAAACATGAAGGATTTATACTCAAACACGCAAGGTAAAAAATTTGATTTACAGCCTTTAGGTTTTGGAATTTATAAAGAAAAAAATTAATTAAAAATCAGCCTATAAGGCGATTAACGTGCATTTGGTGCACTAAATAAGCAAAACACACACTTAAATAAAGAGGAACAATTATGGACATATTAAAAACAGTTACTGCAGAATTTTCATTAAAAGAAGAACACGCGGCGAATATCGTTGCTTTGCTCGATGAAGGTAATACCATTCCTTTTATCGCCCGTTACCGTAAAGAGCTTACCGGGCATATCGACGATCAAGTGCTTCGCGAGTTTGCAGATAGACTTACTTATTTACGCAACCTTGAAACGAGAAAGGAAGAGGTTTCAAGAATAATCAACGAGCAGGGCAAACTTACTGAAGAAATTACTTTAGCTCTTGAAAATGCGGTTACTTTAACCGAAGTCGAAGATATTTATCGCCCTTACAAACAAAAGAAGAAAACGCGTGCAACGGTTGCTATGGCAAAGGGGCTTACACCGCTTGCAGATATTATTTTAGAGCAGGCGATAAAGGAGGGTAAACCCGAGGATTACGCGCGTGAATATATTAACGAGGAATTGGGCGTTAAAAACGAAAAAGAAGCGCTTGCAGGCGCTTGCGATATAATTGCTGAAAGAGTATCTGACAACGCTGATCTCCGTAAAAAATTACGTAACATTTATATGCGCACCGGCGAAATTTCCGCAAAACTTTTAAACAAGGAAGAAGAGGGCGCAAAAGTATACGAAATGTACGAGGATTACGCTGAGCCCGTTAGCGAAATTAAGAGCCACAGAGTACTCGCTTTAAACCGCGGTGAAAAAGAGGGCTTTTTGCGCGTTAAGGTTGCTATAGACAAGGATTTTGGTGGAAGAGTATGTATGGCTTCTTTTGTAAAAGCAGGCAGTATTTTTACTCCGCTTGTTGAAAGTGCCGCTCAAGACGGATACGAAAGATTAATTGCTCCTTCTATTGAAAGAGAAATTCGCAGCAGCTTAACAGACGAGGCTAAC
>JAFTIY010000067.1 GCA_017456665.1 Clostridia bacterium
CTCTTCTACAAGTGATTTAATAATACTTTCTAATAATTTATCGGATACACTCAAGATTTTATCCTCCGTTTTATTTAAGTTTGTTAAGCACAACGGTAAGCTCGCTAATCCGTTTGGCTATTTGCATTCTTTGTTCTCTGTTTTGCTCGTTGTTAAAACGCTCTTTTAAACTTGCTAGCTCACGCAGAGCGGCGTTTCGCTTAAGTAGCAGCAAACAGTCGTTAAAATATTCTTCTCGCGCACTTTCTTCAACGCTCGAAAGAGCCGCAAGAACCTTCATGAGTTCAGAAAGGTTATCCTCCCCGGCGAAATCTTGCAATTTTTCTTGCTCAATTGGCTTGTTCAACATTATTTTTGCAGTTACAAACTGCATTAACTCCTCGCGGAATTTATCGCTAAACAAGCACTCGTCGGGTAATTTTTTAGCATACGGCTCGCTAAATACGTATGCGCAAAGCACAAAGCGCTCTGCAATTTCGGTATTGCTGCCAGAAAATGAACCGCCGTAATCGGTTGAAGATGATAAAGCGGTAACGCTAGCGCCATCCTCTCCTTTAAAGCGATCTAAATCGCGCTTTAGCGAATCGTATGTAAGACCGCTTTCATCGCGTAGCTTTTTAAGTAGCTCCTCTTGCAGGGTAAGATTTTCGCACTTGCTTATTATACGCAAGCTCTCCTCAATATAACGGCGTTTGCCACTTACGGTATTTACGTTTGAGCCGTCACGTACAAGTTTTAGCTTAAAATCCACGAGCGGAAGCGCGTTGTTTAAGCACTTTTCGTATTCTTCCTTGCCCCGTTGTGATATAAGTTCATCGGGATCAAGCCCGTCGGGTAAGCTTACTACCCTAACCTCAAGCCCGTTATTTAACAAAATTTCAAGCCCGCGAACGGTAGCATTTTGCCCCGCGCTATCGCCGTCGTAGCAAATTAAAACCACGTCGGTATACCTCTTTAATAGGCGAGCCTGTTCCACCGTAAGCGAAGTTCCCATGCTCGCAACTACACTTCTAAATCCCGCTTTATGAAGGGCTATGGTGTCCATATAGCCTTCTACCATAACGACGTAGTTAAGCTTGCCCACCGCCTGCTTTTCTTTTTTAAGCCCGTTAAGATTATATAGCGTTTTGCGCTTATTAAAAATAGGAGTATCGCCCGTGTTCTTATACTTTGCAAAGTCAGTTTTTTCTATAACGCGGCCGCCGAACGCTATTACGTTGCCGAACGCGTCGATTATAGGAAAGATCAGTCTGTTTGCAACCGCATCAAAATAATTGCCCTTTTCTTTACTGTATTGAACGGCGCCCGACTGAACCATCTCCTCGTAAGAGTACCCCTTTTCTTTAAGATGATTAACGAGAGAGTTATAGTCGGTTGAAGCACCCAAGCCAAAGCCAACGATCTCTTTTTTAGTCAATCCCCTCTTCTGTAAATAATCGCGATGCTTTTTGGCTTGATCGCTCTTTAGATTAGACACGTAAAAAAGAGCCGCATCACGCATAAGGGCGGTTAGCCTCTTTTTATCGGTAAACTTTTTTTTCGTTTCAAAGGCGCTTTTTTCTTGCCCGTCATCTTCGGGAAGGGGCATATGCGCCCTTTCACATAAAAGCACCATCGCGTCGTGATAATCAACGCTTTCCATTTCCATAATAAAGGTAATTACGTTACCGCCTCGACCGCAACCAAAGCATTTATAAAACTGCCCGGCCTCATTTACGGCAAAGGAAGGAGTGCGCTCGCTGTGCCCGGGCAACGGGCAGCAAGCCCAATAAGTTCCACCACGCCTTTGAAGCGAACAATAACTGCCTATTACGTCTACTATATTAAGTTTTGAAAGCAGTTCATCGCGGAACTTTTCGTCAAATCGTATCATTATCTACCTTTTATTATTGTTTAAAATATTAGTTAATCGCGTTATAGCGCGACTTTTTTGTTAATATTATTAATTATTTATTTTAAGCGTAAAAATAAATGCAAAGTAACGAGCATTTAATTTTCGTCGAGCATAAAGCCCTTTGGAATGAATATTTCTTGAAAGACGTATATTGCGTACCTATCAGTCATAGAAGAAATATAGTCGCAAATTACCCTATCTAAATCGTATTCTTTTAATAGGCCAACGTAAAACTCGGGCATCTTTTTGGGATGAGCCTTGTAATATCCGTACAATGCAGAAATCATATTCATTGCCCGATCTTCTTGCTTTGCGGCGTTTATATGGTAAACGTTGTTAAACATAAAATCACGAAGCTCGTCGGTAGCTGTTGAAATTTCATCCTCCATTTTTACAAAATTTTTACCGTTTGACATCTTGTAAATTGATGAAATCATCGTATTAATACGCGAACCGGAGGTTTCTCCTAAAACCTTTATAGGCCCTGTAGGTAAATCGTTTGCGGTAATCATACCGGCACGAATGGCATCGTCGATATCGTGGTTAATATATGCAATTCTATCAGCCAATGAAACTGCTTGCCCCTCTAAAGTTATGGGGTTGCCGGTTTTTTTGTGATTCAAAATGCCGTCGCGCACTTCAAAGGTAAGGTTTAGACCTTTGCCATCTTTTTCTAAAACGTCAACCACACGAAGCGACTGCTCGTTATGCTCAAAGCCATCGGGATTAAGCTTTGCAAGGCATCTTTCGCCAGCATGTCCAAATGGCGTATGCCCAAGATCGTGCCCCAAAGCTATTGCTTCAGCTAAATCTTCGTTTAGCGAAAGATAACGGCAAATTGAGCGGGCCACCTGCGAAACGTCGAGCGTGTGAGTTAAACGGGTACGGTAATGATCGCCCTCGGGGGATAAAAACACCTGCGTTTTATTTTTTAAGCGTCGGAATGATTTTGAATACAATATTCTATCCCTATCGCGTTGAAAAACGGTGCGCATC
>JAFTIY010000068.1 GCA_017456665.1 Clostridia bacterium
TATGATTTATCTGGTGTTGCTTGTTCTACTGATTGTTTAGAATGCAGTTGGTATCCGTTTTTCTGTGGAATGCAAGATTGTGCTCCGGTTATATGCGGCTTTAATTTTTGCCACGGCAGCACGGCTGAATTTGGTAATGAATATGATACGAGCTCTTCAGTAAAAATTGTAGACGCTGAATTGAACGTAGATTATTATATTGATAAAATTGTTGTATCACAAAACGACGAGTATATTGCTGACGTTTATGATGAATTCGATTGGACGGAATTTTGGAATACGTATTTGCAAATTCATTACGACGACGAATTTACAGTTGCAGTTTATTTTACAACTGAAGTTCCGCTGTATTATGCATCTACCATAGTACGTGTAACCGATGGCGAGGACGGCATTGGTGGCTCAACCTATTTTGGACATCCGGCTAGTCTTGTTAGAGAGGGGAGTTATCGTAAAGGGTATGTTATACAGCCGGGAACTTACGTAACGAGTGCTACTACAACTCTTTCAATATTCGAAAGTATGCAATTGGGTGATTTAATGCTCACTTGGGAATTTAGTGCAAAGAAAATTGTAGAGGTGAATGGACAATGAAAAGAGTTCTTGTTATTGTGAGCGTATTTTTAGCAATGTTTTCTACGTTGGCATTTAGCGGTTGTCATTTATTTTCTGAAGAATGTGGGTGTGAAGGGCTTTTTTATAATAAACCTTGTGCGTCGGTATATAATTGTATTTTTCCAAGTATGTGTGATTGTCCAAGCATTATATTGGGTAAGACTACTTCTGAATTAACTGAAGATGATTATATTGTTGATACGTTGAGATGTGAAGTTGTTGAAAAGGATCAAGTAATTGCAAAAATTTATGACGTAAGAGTTACTTGTTACGTTAAATTTAAAAAAGACTTGTATTATGGTAAAATTACCGTTGTTGTTTTAAAAGATGATATAGTAATAGAAACTTTTACGGAAGATTTGGGCGAAACAAGTGCAGGGGTGATTACAGGATTTAGAATGGATAAAGACATTCGCGAGGTTTATGATTCAAGCGAGTTGTCTGCAGTTATTTACGTAACCGGAGTTGTGTTAGATTAAGAGGTGTTGTATGCTTCCGTTTTTGCAGATAGGAAACATAAAAATCCCGATGTACGCATTAATGGTTTGTATTGGGTTTTTAGCTTATGTTTTGATAACGATATACATATTTGAAAAAAGAGAAAAGCTCGATAAAAAAATCACGAACAAAGTATTATTGCTTTCAGTACCGAGCTTTGTAATTTTAGTATTTTTTGCGTTTGCGTTTAATTCGTTATTTCATTCAATCGAAGAAGGGAAAATAGTTTTGGGGGGAATAACGTGGCTAGGTGGTGTTGTTGGCGGTTTTCCTTGTATGATTTGGTTAATTCATAAATTTTTGCCAGAAGGCAAGGGAAATGCATTGTATTTTTTCAAACTTTTAATACCGGGAATCGTACTAGCCCATGCTTTTGGTAGAATAGGATGCTTTTGCGGCGGTTGTTGTTTTGGAAAAGTAACGAATAGCTTTTTAGGCCTAAAATTTCCGCCCGGAAGCCTTGCTGCTCAAAAATATCCTGGGGCAGACGGTTATAGCTTACCGGTATTGCCAACTCAATTAATTGAAGCAGTATTCGAATTGCTCTTATTTGTATTTTTATTGGTTTCTCATAATAAAGTTAAAAAATATAATACTGAAATATACCTATTCTCTTATGGGTGCTTTAGATTTGTTTTAGAATTTTTTAGGGGCGATAATCGAGGCTCTACAGGCGTTATTTTATCGCCGTCGCAAGTAATGAGCATAGTTATAATAATAGCCGCGGTTTGTTTAGCTTTATATCAAAAAGGGATTATTATTAAATCTTTTGCTAAAAAAATGGAACAAGAGCGCGAGCAAAAAGCTGCTAAAAATGAAAACTCTTCAAACTCTATTGGATATTTAAAAGATCTTTATCAGCTTTTGCAAGAGGGGATTATTACCGAAGAAGAATTTATTGCAACAAAAAAAGGAATTTTAGCAAATTTAACTAAAAACAATAATGACGACCAGATATAATTTTTATATCAAATTGCTTATAATCGACTTATAGACTGGGTTTTGCTTGTTTTTGCGTGCTTTAAACAAGTAATTTGTATCGTATTAACATGCTTTGTAAAGGAACGCGGAGCGTTGCCCTTGCTAAAACAATACGTCTTAGGCATTGTAAAATTAAGTTTTTAACCTCAAACTATGCGTTAATCGCGCTATAGCCCCACTTTTTGCGTTTTTTTAGATGCGAGGTGGGGTTTTTTTGCAATCTTAACGTTAAAGTTAAAGGTGTGCGTTTTGATATATAACGTAGGTAATTTGCTTGACAGTTTGCGCCTTTATATGTATAATAATGCTATTATATATATAAATTATAGCAAAATACTCAAAGAGAGGTTTTACAATGAACGTATTTGATACTCTTAAGGCAAGAGGCTTTATTAAGCAAACCGTTTACGAAGAGGATTTATATAAGATGCTGGGTAGCGAAAGCGTACCTTTTTACGTTGGCTTTGACCCCACGGCAGACAGCTTGCACATCGGCCACTATATTCCCATTATGGCTATGGCTCACATGCAAAGGGCTGGGCATAAGCCTATTGCTCTCATTGGCGGCGGCACTGCTATGGTTGGCGATCCTTCCGGCAGAACTGATATGCGTTCTATGATGACCAAAGAAACTATCGCTCATAACGTTGAATGCTTTAAAAAGCAAATGGCGCGTTTTATAGATTTTGATGGCGATAACGCCGCAATACTCGTAAACAATGCAGATTGGTTATTAGATCTTAATTACGTTGACTTTTTGCGTGACGTAGGCGTATATTTTTCGGTTAACCACATGCTTACCTGCGATTGTTTTAAAACGAGAATGGAAAAGGGGCTTTCATTTCTCGAATTTAACTACATGCTAATGCAGGGCTACGATTTTTACGTTTTATATAAAAAATACGGCTGCAAATTAGAGCTTGGCGGTAACGACCAATGGTCTAATATGCTTGCCGGTGCAGACCTTATCCGCCGTAAAGAGGGTAAGGACGCTTTTGCTATGACCTTTACTCTTTTATTAAACAGCGAGGGCAAAAAGATGGGCAAAACTGCAAAAGGCGCTTTATGGCTTGACGAAAACAAAACCACCCCTTACGAATTTTATCAATATTTCAGAAACGTTGAAGATTGCAAGGTGGAAGAATGCATGAAGCTTTTAACCTTTATGGAACTTGATGAAATTGCAGAGCTTTGCGCTTATAACGACGAGCGCATTAACGTTGCAAAAGAACGCCTTGCTTACGAAGTTACAAAGCTTGTTCACGGCGAGCAAAAGGCTGATGAGAGCAGAGCGCAGGCAAAGGCCGCTTTCTCTGGCGATGGCGCTAACATGCCCAGCGTAGAAGTAGATAAATCGCTCAACTTTATTCCCGAAATTATGGTTGCGGCAAAAGTAGCACCCTCTCGCGGTGAAGCAAGAAGACTAATCGAGGGGGGCGGCGTTATGATTAACGACACCAAAATCACCACTAAAGATATGATTTTACCCGAAGACGTTGCTGCAAAGGGTGAGTTCGTGCTCCACAAAGGCAAAAAGGTTCACGTAAGAGTAATTTTAAAATAATAATTACAAACGAATTTTAATTATCGGGCAAAAGCCGGCGTATTAGTTGGGTTTTGCCTTTTATAATAGGTAGAAAATGGATGAATTTTTAACTGCCGATAAGGGGTTTTATACCACGGAAATTAAACGTTCGCAGTTTATTGGCAAGCTTAAAAAAGTTAATAGTGAAGACGAGGCAAAGAGCTTTGTGGCTGAGGTAAAAAAAGAACATTCAATGGCCACGCACAACTGCTATGCATATATCGTTTTTGACGAGGGCAGCGAAAGGGTGCGCTATTCAGACGACGGCGAGCCTCAAGGTACGGCAGGATTACCCATACTCAACGTTTTAAAAAATAAGGGATTTTATAACGTTGCTGTGGTGGTTACCCGTTATTTTGGGGGAGTTAAGCTTGGAGCGGGCGGGCTTGTTCGCGCTTATTCAGATGCTTGCGCCGGGGCTTGCCAAAACGCAAAGATTACCAGATGTATAGAGTGCACATTGTACGGCGTTGATTTTAGCTACGAAAATTATAAAAAATTCTCCGTTTTTAAAATGCCCGAATACTCAGCTTTGCAGAGCATAGAATACGGAACGGCGGTTAGCGTAGTGTTTGCCGTTCGCAAGCAAGACGGGCCTGCTTTTGTAGAAAAATTTGAAAACTTTTTTAATAAAAGGCAGCCTATAGCACCGTTAACCGATACTTTTTGCGAGTTTGAGGAGATTAAGTAATGAAAACGATCACTCAAGTTAGCGTGCAACAAAAAAATAAATCGCGTAGCAATATTTATCTCGATGGGAGCTATTATTGTTCGCTTGATAATTTGCTCGTTATTAAATACGGATTAAAGGCGGGCGTTCAAATTGACGAACAGCGGATTATAGAAATTCAAGAAGAAAACGAATTTTCTGCTGCTTTCGATTTAGCGTTAGGGTATATAAGCAAATACAAAAAAACTAAAAAACAAATTATAGACTACCTTTTAAAAAAAGGTTACCTTTATCCCATAGCGTTTAAGGTGGTTGAAAAGCTCGCAAGTTACGGCTTTGCCGATGATAACGACTATGCCAAAAGCTTTGTTGAGCAAAGCAGTAAAAGTAAAGGAAAACTGCTTATAAAAATGCAACTTCGTGCTCGCGGAATTGATGAAAAGTGCGCCGATAACGCGATTAACGATATAGAAGATGAAACGCCTGCAGCTATTTTGATTGCGCAA
>JAFTIY010000069.1 GCA_017456665.1 Clostridia bacterium
CTTTTTCGTTCTATGCCAATTTTAAACGTATACGTATGCCCAATTTTTGAACGCGAAATCGATTTAAGCTGCGTTTACCCCACTGAAAGAGCAAACCAAATAAGTGAGTGCTCTAACAAAAAGGTTAGGCTTGAAAAGTACCTCGTTTGGAAACTTTTAGAATACGCTCTTGAGCATACCTTTGGCAAAAAAATAACCGACGTAAAATTCAAAAAAGAACCCACGGGAAAATGGACTTGTAATTTTTGCGAGTTTTCACTTTCGCACACAGATGGAGCTGTTGCTGTGGCAATATCAAGAAAAGCGGTTGGTGTTGATATTGAAGGGCTTAAAAAACTAAAAAGCCAAACTGTTTTTGACCGTATTTTATCTGAAGATGAAAAAAAGTTACTCGCAAACAGTTCAAACGAGCAAAAAGAAAGGCTATTTTATGAGTTTTGGACTAAAAAAGAAAGTGCGTTTAAGCAACTAAATAAAAATACTTGCGAATATAAAAAATTACCCACTTTAAGCCAACGGGTAAAAACGCAAACGATAAATATAAACGATAATTCGTATATTTTATCGGTAGCAAGCGATTGTTTAGAAAAATTAAAGTTGTTTACAGTAGATTTAAAATAGCATTTATGCCGTTTAATCGACTTATAGCTATACTTTTAAAATTTAGGAGGATTTTATGTTTTGTAAATTTTGCGGTAAAAAAACCGAAAATTTAAACGGTGTTTGCAACGATTGCGCAAGTAAGCCCAACTCTCTTACCACCCCAATAGTTATTGCAGGCGGTACTTACGTTTGTAATGAATACGATGCCAAGTACGGCTTATCTTCAGCTATTGCTTCGGTTGTTTTAACGGTTGTAAGCGTATTTTTATCGGTTATTGCTTACGCAATTAGCATTGTTACAATAGCAAATGCGGCAGTAGGCTCAAGGGGGAATTTATTCCTTGTTAATTTAGTTATAACTATAGGCGCGACCGTATGCGCTATAATAGGTTTTATTAAGGGCATTTCTGCTATTAAAGATTTTAAACATGCAAAGGCTAACGGAGCAAAACCCGTTGCCACTCTTGTTTTAGGAATAAACGCGATTATAGGCAGCCCGGTAGCCTGGATACTTAACTTTTTTGCCCTTTTATTTTGCTTAATAACCTTATTCGCATAATTTTAATATATTTTTTAGGAGGTATGTATTTATGTTTTGTAAATTTTGCGGAAAATATACCGATAACACAAACGGCGTTTGCAACGACTGCGCAGGCAAAAGCGATTCGCTTACCACCCCAATAGTTAACGCAACTAATAACGCAGCAAACAGCGGCTACGACGCAAAATACGGTTTATCTAACGCTATAGCGGCAACAGTTATAACTGCAATAGGGCTAATTCTTGCATACGTGGCCTACGCTATGGCGCTTGGCAGTATTGCTTCGGCTAACGGAATTTTTTCGTTTGTGACCTTTATTATTAACGTTCCTTCTATAATTCTTTCGATTATAGGAATTAAAAAAGGGATAAACGGCATTGGCGATTTTAAATTTGCCAGAGCGCACAACGCAACGCCCGTTGCAACTCTCGTTTTGGGAATAAACGCAATTGCATGCGGCGCAAGCACCCTTTTAATTAATATTGCCAACCTTATATTTGCCTTTGTTGCTTAAAAAATTTTTAATTATTTATAATTTGCTTGCATAAACTGTTTTCATGTGATAAAATTGTTAATATAAAACTTTAGGAGGTTTTTTATGTATTGTAAATATTGCGGTAAATATACCGAAAACTTAAACTGCATTTGTAATGATTGCGTAGGAAAAAGCCCTTATGCAACCGGCGTAACTATGGCAAACACGAGCGAGCAACCCGTTATTAACAACGAGTACACCTCTAAATACGGCAGAAGCAATGCAATTAGAGCGTTCGTTTTCAGCTTGGTATCTACCTTTTTAGCAGGAGTTGCCTACGGCCTCGTTTTAGTAGCTTTAGCCTTGATTGAAGAATACGTAGACAAAGCCGAAATTAAATCAATGCTTTCTACCGGATTTATTTTTATAATTCCCGCTTTGGTATTTTCGATTTTAGGTTTAATTAAAGGTATAAAATCCATTAAGAACTTTAAAGAAGCAAAAGCAAACGGAGCTACACCCGTTCCCACTTTAGTTTTTGGTATTATTGCGCTTGTTGAAGCTGCAGCGGCTATTTTAATTACTATTTTATCTGTTTTCTTTATTATAATTTGCTTTGGCGCATTAGCTTTATAAAAATTTAAAGGCGAAATTAGTGGCGTAGCGATAGGAATTATCGCTACGCCATAATTATATTTGCCTAACGGCAAGCGATATTGCTATTGCAGTTATATTTTGCTACGCAAAGTTTTATTCGCCTTTTTCAAATTATGGCAAATATGTTAATAAAAAATACTAAAAGTAGGGCTATAGCGCGATTAACCAACACTATTAATATCGTTTATTATAAAACAAACTGCCCGCTAATCTAAAAAAAACGTCCGTATTTTTTTGCGTTTAACAGCTCATATAATTGCAAAAAGCAACAGTATGTGGTAAAATTATAATCGGCAAATAAGTTATCGCACAACGAGGAAAATATGCAACAAGCATTAAAAATTTATAACGATACTAACAAAAAGATAAAGGCGTTATCATTTTCGGGCTTTTTAATAGGCTGGGATATGCAAACCGAAATGCCTGCAAAGTCGAACCACGGCGAGCAAATGGCTACCCTTTCTGAGATGGAATACACCCTTTCAACCTCGCCCGAATACGTAAATGCAATTAACGTTTTATACCAAAACTTAAACGAGTTAAACGACCTTTTAAAGCACGAAATTATCGTTGCTAAAGAAGGTATAGACAAGCTTACTAAAATCCCGATGGAAGAATACGTGGCTTTTTCGGCTCTTACTAACGATTTTTATAACGTTTACGTAACGGCAAAGCAAACCGATAATTTTGAGCTTGCTCTTCCCTATTATAAAAAGATAATCGAGTATCGCAAAAAATACGTTGATTGGCTAAAAACCGATAAGCTTTGCGGTTACAACGTTTTATTAGATGAGTTTGAAAAGGGTTTAACAGAGCAAAAATACGATCAATTTTTTAATTTACTTCGCAAAAAACTTGTTCCCGTAATTAAGCAAATAAGCAAGGTAAGCAAAAATCAAAAAAATAAATTTGCCTGGGCATACCAAAAATTTGACGTTGATGGGCAAAAGAAATTTCAAGAGTATTTGCGCGACGTGTTCGGCTTTAACCGCGATTACACCGTAATTAAAGAGAGCGAGCACCCCTTTACCACCAATTGCACGGTAACCGACGTAAGAATTACCAATCATTTTTACGAAGACAATTTTGTTAGCAGTATTTTTAGTGCCATTCACGAAATGGGGCACGGGCTTTACGAGCTTCAAATCTCTCCCGAAATCGATAAAACCATGAGTGGAGGCGGAGCAAGCATGGCAATGCACGAAAGCCAGTCGCGCTTTATGGAAAATATGATCGCCAGAAGCCTTGCCTTTTGGCAAACACATTTTTATAAGCTTAAAGAAATATTCCCAAATCAGCTTGCTAACGTTACCGCTGAAGATATGTACGAATACGTTAACTTGGTTGAATGCAGCCTAATAAGAACTGAAGCCGATGAGCTTACCTACGGAATGCACGTTATGGTGAGATACGAGCTTGAAAAGGCTATTCTTTCGGGCAAGGTTAACGCGGAAAACATTCCTGAAAAGTGGAATGAGCTTTATAAAGAATATTTAGGCGTAACTGTTCCCTCTTACTCTAGCGGCTGCTTACAAGACGTTCATTGGGCTTACGGTGAATTTGGCTACTTCCCCACTTATGCATTAGGCTCGGCATACGCCGCTCAAATTTATAACGCTATGCAAAGAGATATTGATATAGACGCTGAAATTCGTACCGGTAAAATTGAAAAAATTGCAAAGTGGCTAAAAGATAACATTCACACCTATGGAAGCAGTAAATACAGCTCGGAAATTTTAAAACTTGCAACAAACGAAGATTTTAATCCCGATTATTACTGCAACTATTTGGTTAATAAATACACAAAAATTTATAATTTAAAATAAATTAATTAATAAGGAGTTATACTATGGAAAGAAATTTAATATTCCTTCCAACATTTTACTGGCAATTACCTACATTGCCGTTGGCGCACTTTTCTGTTTTTTTAAAGGCCAAATCGTTAATTGGATAATGATTGTTTGCGGCGTTTTATTTATTGTTAAAGGCGTTATAGACGTTATTAACAAAAACACCACTCAAGGCGTTATCGCTATTGCCATAGGCGCGCTCGTAATAATTTTAGGAGCTACCCTACTTAACGTTGCGCTTATTATTTTCGGCATTTTACTCGCTGCATACGGCGTAATCGATCTTTTACAGGGCGCTTATAAAAACGTTATTTCGCTTATCGTTTGTTTGCTTACGATCGTTTGCTGAGTAATGCTCATTATTAATAGCGGAAGTGCTATTGATTTAGTGTTTATTATCGTTGGCGTATTATTTATTATCGACGGCGTTTTAGCACTATTTAATAAAAAACTCAAAAAATAAAAAATAAAAATTTAAACTTTAAAAAAATTAAGCACGAAAATATTTTTCGTGCTTTTTTTACCGTAAAAAAAATTAAAACTATATAAAAGTGCCGTTAATCAACTTATAGGCCGCCTTTTATCTTTTACCAAATTCTCTCAACACGCTTTATTCGTTTGACCTAAAAAACTTATAGTGATATAATTATTACAATAAATTTGGAAGTCAACTATGAAAATAATTAAAAATAAAACCTTTTCTAAGGAGCGTGCGCTTTACGCAATAAAAAACGCAACCGTAAAAAATTGCTCTTTTTCTGGCGAAGAAGACGGTGAATCAGCTTTAAAGGAGTGCGACTTTATAACGGCGGAGCAATGCAATTTTAAACTTCGCTATCCACTATGGCACGTTAACGATTCGCAAATTAATGACTGCAATTTTTACGAAACGTGCAGAGCCGCACTATGGTACGATAACGGCATAAAAATTTGCAATAGTCGCTTAAACGGCATAAAAGCTCTTCGCGAGTGCAATAACGTTAGCCTTTTAAGCAGTGAAGTAAACAGTGCTGAATTTAGTTGGAAATGCAGCGACGTACGTTTAACCGATTGCGCGATTAACGGTGAATACGCATTTTTTCTTTGCAAAAACTTAAATTTAACTAACGTTAAGTTTAGCGGCAAATATTCCTTTCAATACTGCGAAAATATACGCCTTAATAATTGCGATTTAAACACTAAAGATGCATTTTGGCACGCCAACGGAGGCGTAATTGAAAACTGCGTAGTAAAGGGAGAATATTTAGGCTGGTACAGCAATAATCTTACCTTTATTAACTGCAAAATTATTGGCACGCAACCTCTTTGCTACTGTAAAAATTTAACCCTTATTAATTGCACTATGGAAGATTGTGATTTAAGCTTTGAATACAGCGAGGTAAACGCAACCGTAAACAGCCAAATCACCTCTGTTAAAAACGTTTTAAAAGGCAAAGTAGTTGCTAACTCTTACGGGCAAATAATAAATGAGCAAAGCAAATATCCTTTAGAGGCTTTAATTATAACAAAAGGCGATAATTAAAAACAGGCGATGCTATAACAAACGGTTAATTTTTTAAAAAAATAAAAAAAGTGGGGCTATAAGTTGATTAGCTCCACTTTTATTATACTAACTAATAACAAATTCGCCATTTGAATAATCAACGGTTATTGTGCTATCTTCGCTTAAATCACCTTTTAATATTGCTCTTGCAACTGCTGTTTCAACATACTTTTGAATAAACCTTTTTAACGGGCGAGCGCCAAAAGTAACGTCGTATCCACCTTCGATTATAGCTTTTTTAGCATTTGCGGTAACCTTTAAGGTAAGCTGCTGCTTATCGAGTCTTTGTTCCAATTTGTTAAGCAATAGATCAACGATATTTTCTATATCCGATTTAGTAAGCGGAGTGAAAATAACTATATCATCTAATCTGTTTAAAAATTCAGGGCGGAAAGTTCCCTTAAGCAGTTTATTAATTTCGTTTTCGGCCTCTGAGGTAATTTCGCCGTAGCTTTCTATTGAATTTAAAATTGCGTTACTACCCAAATTAGAGGTCATAATTATAACGGTGTTTGAAAAATTAACCGTTCTGCCCTGCCCATCGGTAATTCTGCCGTCGTCAAGCACCTGAAGCAATACGTTAAACACGTCGGGATGAGCTTTTTCGATCTCATCGAACAAAACTACCGAATAGGGCTTACGCCTTACTGCTTCGGTAAGTTGACCGCCCTCGTCGTAACCAACGTATCCCGGAGGCGCGCCTATCAAGCGCGAAACAGAAAACTTTTCCATATATTCGGTCATATCTATTCGCACCATATTGCGTTCGTTATCAAAAAGATATTCAGCCAAAGCCTTTGCAAGCTCTGTTTTACCTACCCCGGTAGGCCCTAAAAACATAAACGAGCCAATCGGCTTATTTTCATCAGAAATACCCGCGCGCGAACGCAAAATAGCGTTGGCAACCTTTTGAACGCCCTCATCTTGACCAATAACTCTCTCGTGTAATTTTTTATCTAAGCCCAGCAACTTTTGCTTTTCGCTTGAAAGTAATTTAGTAACGGGAATAGACGTCCATTTAGATACTATTTGGGCAATTTCTTCAGCCGTAATTTCGCCCCTGATTAGCGTGTTTACGCGCTTATTGGCCGACTTTTGCTCAAGTTCGGCAACCTCTTTTTGAAGCAACGGCAAATCGCGGTATTGAAGCTTTGCCGCTAACTCGTAATCGTTTTTGCGATGTATTGCGTCGTCGATTTTAAGATTGATTTCATCTATTTGCTTTTTGAGTTTTTTCAAATTGTCTATCTCTGCCTTTTCAGTATCCCATTGCGCCTTTAACGTTGCAAATTGCTCACGCTTTACCGAAAGCTCTTCGCGCACCTTTTGCAATCTTTCTTTAGAGAGCTTATCCTCCTCTTTAGAAAGCGCCATTTCTTCTATTTGAAGTTGCATAATGCGCCTTGAAATTTCGTCCATTTCAATGGGCATACTGTCTATTTCGGTGCGAAGCATTGCGCACGCCTCGTCAACTAAGTCAATAGCTTTATCGGGTAAAAACCTATCTGTAATATATCTGTTAGAAAGTGTTGCCGCCGAAACGAGTGCGTTATCGGTTATTTTTACGCCGTGAAAAATTTCGTACCTTTCTTTAAGTCCGCGCAATATTGTAATAGTATCCTCAACGGTAGGCTGATCAACCGTAACGGGCTGAAAACGGCGCTCGAGAGCCGCATCTTTTTCGATATACTTGGTATATTCGTCTAAAGTGGTTGCGCCTATACAGTGAAGTTCGCCGCGCGCAAGCATAGGTTTGAGCAAATTGCCCGCGTCCATACTGCCCTCGCCCTTTCCTGCACCTACTATGGTGTGTAACTCATCGATAAACAGTAGCGTTTTGCCCTCTTGCTTTTTAATTTCGGTTAAAACGCTTTTTAGCCTTTCTTCAAACTCTCCGCGATATTTAGCGCCCGCAATAAGCGAGCCCATATCAAGTGCAAAAATATGCTTATCCTTAAGCCCTTGAGGCACGTCGCCACTTACTATTCTTCTCGCGAGCCCCTCTACTATAGCCGTTTTACCAACACCCGGCTCGCCTCTTAAAACGGGATTATTTTTAGTTTTTCGAGAAAGTATGCGAATAACGTTTCTTATTTCGTCGTCACGACCGATAACGGGATCAAGCTTACCCTCGCGCGCACGCTCTACTAAATCGTAACCGTATTTTTGTAGCGCATCGTAATTATCTTCTGCGTTATCAGAGCTGTTTGGCCCACTTTTAACCTCTGCAAGCCAGCCCTCGAATTTTTTATAAGTTATTCCGTTTGTATCAAATATTTCTTTGATCGAACGCGTAGCATTTTTAATTAGCGCCAAAAATAAGTGTTCAACGCCAACGAACGCATCTTTTTGTTCGGCGGCAAGTTTTTCGGCAAAGGCAAACACCTTTAACGAATCTTGCGCGTAATAGAGCTTAACGTTATCGCCGGTAACGCTTGAAAACGAGGCTATAGCGCGATTAACGCTATTTTTCATTTCATTAACGCTTATTTTATTTTTGCTTAATAAGCTACAAACGAGCCCCTTTTCGTCAGCTAAAATACCGTGTAACAAGTGCTCTTGTTTTATTTCTTGATTGTTAGCGGCGATGGCCGCGTTTTGTCCTTCGTTTATGGCAAGGGCTGCTTTTTTAGTGTACTTTTCAATATCCATAGCAAAACTCCTTTTTTTTGATAAGCCTATATTTTGCGTTGTTCTTTATTAAACTTATTTTTAATAAAATATAAACTAAAACGCAATAGCTTACCTAAATTATTTTCATATATTAATTTATTTAAACGCAACAATTAGCGTATAAATAAAAAATTAGCAATCAACACAATTGAGTGTTAGCACTCTTTCGCATTGACTGCTAATATATTACAACAATCTTAAAAAGTTGTCAAGCAAATTTAGTCGCAATATAAAAAGTAAGAATAAAAATTAATCTACAGAATAAATTGTTTTTGCTTTTTGAACGAGCGTTAAAAATTCTGCTTTAAAATCATCTTTATATTCGCCTACTACGCATTGCAAACCGCTAAGCCTTGCAATAACCGAATTAAAGCTTGCATCCCCCTTGTATTCTGAATTGCGTAAAATCAAACCAAATTCTGTAACGCAACCTATAAATACGGTGTCTTCATTTGCCTCTTCGTTTAAAAGTTGAGTGGTTACTTGGGCAAAAGTGTTTTTCTGTTCTTCGCTTTCGGGATCTTTATACCTAATTTCGATATCGGCAACAATGCCCTGCGCGTTTTCGTTAAGAACTACCTCGTAAACTGCTGTAACGGTGTGCCCCGAACCTATTTCGCCGGCGTCTTTTTCGTAGTTTTCAAAATCCTCAACGCTCATCATTTTGGTTTCGTAGCCGATAAGACGGTATTTATTAACCGCTTCACTATTAAAGGTAACGTTAATTTTGCAGTCTTTTGCAACGGTAACCAACGTTCCGCCCATTTCGGTTACGAGTAGCTTTCTTGCCTCTTCTACGCTATCTAAATAGCCGTAATTGCCATTGCCGTTTTCTGCCAAGGTTTTCATGGTAACGTCGCTGGTATTATACATTCCAACACCTAAAACGCTCAGCCAAACGCCCAAATTGCGCTTTGATGAGATAAATTCGTTTAAGTCGTTTTTATTTCTGATGCCAACGTTAAAATCGCCGTCGGTTGCTAAAATTACGCGGTTATTGCCACCCTCGATAAAGTATTTTTCGGCAGTTTGGTATGCAAGCTGAATTCCTCCTGCCCCTGCAGTAGAGCCACCCGCCTGCAAATCGTGCAAAACGTTAGCAATTTGAGTTTTGTTTGCGCCTAGCATTCCTTCAGCGGCAACGCGAACGCCGCTTGCATATGTTACAACTGATACAATATCATCGTCGGCAAGATTTTCGGTAAGCATACAAAATGCCTGCTGAACGAGCCCTAATCTATCATCGCCGTACATCGAACCGGATACGTCGATTAAAAATACCAAGTTATTGCGCTTACGCTGTGAAAATTCAATCTCTTGCGCGCTTATTCCAATTGTTAAAAGATTACTCTGACTATTCCAAGGGCATGCTGATAAAGTTGTTGTAATTGCTAAAGCTTCATCGGTAGGTCTTTGATAATCATAATTAAAATAATTAACGTATTCTTCAATTCGCACGCTATTTTGTGAAACCTTTGCGTTCATATTGAGTATTTTTCTAGCGAACGTATAAGAAGCGGTATTACGATCGAGTGAAAAGGTTGAATTTGCGTTTTCGGTTGGTGAAATAAATCCGTTTTCAATAACCTCATCATATTCGTAATCGGGATTTGTAGGTTCGTTACCATCGAGCGCGCCTTCAGGTGCGCCCGGAATCATCGCCATATTATCGTTAGTAGCACCGTTATAATCGCCTGCAGCTTTGCACCCGTATGCGCAGCCAATAATCATTATTAAAGTAAGAGCCAAAGATAAAAGTTTAAGTTTCATAAAAATTCCTCCTTTAAGGTTTGCACTTATTATACGATGGTTAAGCGAAAATTCCTTAAATTTTTTTTAACTTTTTTTTGTTTTTTTATTTTTATGCCAAATAATTATTAATAAACGTGCCCTTAATTAACTTATAGGCAGACTTTTGCATAATTTGTTTTTTTGCGCCCTAATTTATTTTTTTTGTTTACTTGTAAAATATTGACATTTGTAGTATAATATTGTATTATTTAAATAATTAAAAGTCAAAAACAAACTTAATAATAAGGAGAATAAATGAAATTTTTAAAAAAGACTTTGGTAATTTTACTTACCGCGTGCATAACCTTTTGCTCTTCATCATGCTTACTGCTGACGTATTTTCGGCTGCCTCCACGCATGAGCGAACGCGTTTACGAGCGCATAAACGAAGAAGATTTTTACAACTTAGTTGAAGAAATTTATCAACTATGCGAAAATAAAAGCGGAAGAAAGCAGCTTGAAAAAAAGCGCGAAACGCTGTTTATCGATTATTACAATCGCAGCAGTACGATGGCAATTCTTGCCGAGCTAAACTATTATAAAGACGTAACCAACCAAAGCGCTCAAGAAGAAAGCGTTTACGCCGATAATCTTTATACCACAATAGTAAACGAAACCTTAAAGGTAGAAAAGGCAATTTTTAATTCAGTTCATAAAGATTATTTTGTTGATGCTTACGTCGAAGATTACCTA
>JAFTIY010000070.1 GCA_017456665.1 Clostridia bacterium
ATTAACCTGTAATTGAGCAATAAGCTTTCCGTCGCAGTAAACTCTGCAAATATCATTATATTTTTTTACGGTAACGGTTGCAGTTTGGTTATCTGGATAAACTAGCGGTCGTGCAGTTTGCATATGCGCGCATATAGGTGTTGCAACAAAAGCCTTTAGATCTGGGCATACTATTGGCCCTCCGGCAGAATATGAATAAGCAGTTGAACCTGTTGGCGTACTGATGATTATTCCATCAGCTAAATATTCGTTTACTTTTTTTTGATTGATCGAAAGTTCAAACAAAGCTGCTTCATTTTGAAGGTGCAGATTACGTTGAACTGAAATCTCGTTTAGGCCGTAAAATTTTTTATTATCAACCTTAACCTCGATTAAGCCCCTCGTTTGATAAGAAATTTGGCCGCTTGAGATTTTTTCGCATAAAAGGCTTAATTGATTTGGAGTAAATGCACTTAAAAAACCCAAATTACCAGTGTTTACCGAAATTATAGGCGCATTGTTTTTTACTGCGCTTTGAACGCATTTGAGCGTAGTGCCGTCTCCGCCAAAGCAAACGATTAACTCCACCTTATCTGCATGCTGTAAATCACAACAATCAAAGTGACATAACTGCTTAAATTTATTAAGACATTCTAAAGAAAAAACGTCTTGATTTTTGCATAATAATCCAATTTTCATAATAAAGCAATAATTTATTCTACTATAATTTTATCAAAATCAGTAATTTCTCCCTGCTTTTTTAAGTAGAATATATATTCAAGATTTTTATTTTTATCAACGGTAGTACAAACCATTGCTTGTGGTATTAATCCTTGAGCAATTGCAAAGGCGTAAAGTCTTTTAAGTACTAAAAGCCGTTCTTTATTATTTTTAAGTACGCCGTTTTTTATTTTAACCCTTTCTTTAAGTTCAAATTGAGGTTTTATTAAAGCCAAAATAAAACCGGTTTCGTTGAGCAAATTTACTAATGGTGGAAGTATAAATTCAAGTGAAATAAAACTGCAATCAACTACTATTCCATCAACCTCATCTTCAAACATATCACGGGTTAAAAAACGCGCGTTCGTTTTATCCATAACAACAACTTTTTCGTTTGAAGAAATTTGCTCGTCAAGCAAGTTTTCGCCAACGTCAACGCAATAAATTTTTTTTGCATTACGCCTTAAAAGGCAATCGGTAAAACCGCCTGTAGAAGCGCCAACATCAATAAAAGTAAGATTAGAACATTCAATTTTCAGCTTATTAATAGCTAGTTCTAGCTTATTTCCACCTATTGAAACAAAAGGTTTTTGAGGCTGAATTACGCTCACTTTAACGCAGTCGTCAACATTGCGTGAAGGCTTTAAACATGGCTTTCCGTCAATAAAAATTTCGCCTCTTAAAATGGCTTCACTCGCTTTATTTCGTGATTTAAAATAATTGTTTTCAACTAAAAAACTATCTAGTCGCATTAGTTTTCTCTATTTTTAATATAGTTATAAAAATCTATAAAAAAGCTGTTATTTTCTATATTTTTTAAAATTATAATGATAGACGTAAAAGTGTTTTCAATTATATTTTTAGTTTCTTTTGGCCCATAAACTGAAACTGCTGTAAGCTTGTTAGCAGCTCCGTCTTTTCCTATTGTTTTGCCAAGATTTTCAAACTTGCCTTCAATGTCTAGTAAATCATCGGTAAACTGAAAAAGTAAACCCGTTAATTGCCCTATTTTTGTTAATTGATTTAAATACTTACCATTTGCGATTTTGCTTGCCATAACGAGTGGCGCAGTTAAGAGCTTACCGGTTTTATCATCGTGTATCTTTTTTAAAAGTAATTCATTATCTCCGCTAACTTGCCCGTTTTCGGTAAGTAAGTCGTATGCTTGTCCGTTAATCATTCCGCTGTGCCCGGCTGAAAGAGCAAGCTCTTTTACAGCTAAAAAGCTACCCTCGTCACTTACTTCGCTTAATGAAAGTTCAAACGCATAATTTAAAAGCGCATCTCCTGCAATAATTGCTATAGCCTCACCGTAAACGGTATGGTTTGCAGGTTTGCCTCTTCTAAAATCATCATTGTCTAAGGCTGGTAAATCGTCGTGAATAAGTGAATAGGTATGAACGCATTCTATTGCAACCGCAAGATATAAATATTTATTATGGTCGATTCCAAGCATATCAAGCGCGGCTAAAAACATAACTGGTCTAATGCGTTTTCCGCCTGCTTTTAAGCTGTAAATCATTGAGCTTTTTAGTGTTTCGTTGCAGTGAATTTTATTTGAATAATATTCAATAGCGTTTTCAACCGACTGCTTGTAAATATCGTACTGTTTATAAAAATTCATCTTTTAAATTGTTTTGATTTAAGCATCCTTCATAAGTATTTGATAAAAGCATTGCAACGGTCATCGGCCCTATTCCACCGGGAACAGGTGTAATCATAGAAGCGATTTTACTTACGTTATTAAAATCAACGTCGCCGTAAATAACGCCGTTTTCACGATTAATACCCACGTCAACAACGATTGCACCAGGTTTTACCATATCGGCGGTAACTAAATGCTTTTTGCCAACAGCCACCACTAAAATATCTGCCGTTTTTGTGAAATCAGCTAAATTTTGAGTTTTAGAATGGCATATAGTAACCGTGCAATTTAATTGCAAGAGTTTTTGAGCAATCGGTTTTCCAACCATGTTGCTCCGCCCTATTACAACTGCGTGTTTTTTGCAAAAATCAACGTTGTATCTGGTTAAAATTTCTATAATACCCTTTGGTGTACACGGAGTAAACCCTTTTAACCCAAAAAAACACAGTCCTCCACTGTTTACGGTAAGTCCGTCAACGTCCTTTTCGGGAGGAATAGCGTTTAATACCTCGCTTTCATTTATAGTTTTGGGTAGAGGCAGTTGAACCATAAGCCCGTTAACACTTTTATCTGCGGCTAAGAGCTTAACTTGATTTATAACCTGCTCTTGAGTAGAGCATTCATCCATTTTAACGGTAACAGACTGAATTCCAACGTATTCACAAGCCTTTTGCTTTGATGCAACGTAAATTTGAGAAGCGGGATCGTTGCCAACGAGAATTATTGCAAGTTTAGCCGTTATACCGTATTTTTGACCGAGTAGCTCGCACTTATTTTTAAGTTCATTTTTAATTTGTGACGAAATTAACTTTCCGTCTAAAATTGTGCTCAAGAATCGGCCTCCTGTTGTTTTTTATATTCAGCCAATATTCCATTAACAAACCCTTGACTTTTTTCGCCCGAAAACTTTTTAGTAAGTGAAACAGCCTCATCAATAGCAACGATTTTAGGAACGTCGGGAAAATAAGTCATTTCACAAAGCCCGATAAGCAAAGCACACTTATCGGTAAGAAAAATTCTATTTAGCATAAAACCTTGTGAAAGATTTGAAATAATGGATAATAAAGCTTGCTCGTTTTCCTTTACGGTTGAATATAAATTATTTGCAAACGAAATATCGTTTTCGTTCAAATTATGTTCTTTATAAATTCTTTTTACAAACTGTTCGTCGCATTCATTGCAAAAGCAATCTCTATAAAGTAATACGAAAACAGCCTCTCTTGCATCTTTTCTCATAAAAACTCATCCAAAAAATAGTAATGGGAAAAAGCCGCTTAATAAGCGGCTTGTTAAAATTATTCGTGTTCGCCGTCATCGAATAAAACGTCTACTACGTGAACGTCGATTTTTGAAATTTTATAGTTAGACATAGCTTCAACGTTGTGTTTTACGCTTTGTTGAATATTATACGCCACATCTGGAATATTGTAGCCGTAACGAACTGAAACGGTTACCTCTACCGAAACGTTGTAATCGTTTGAAAATTCAAGCTTAACACTATCTTTAACGCCTTTTTCATCACCGTTAACTGCAACACCCTCAACTTCAGCAACTGCGAGAACGATAATACCTCTAACTATGCTGCTATTATAAACTACTTTTCCAGAAGGAGTTGTTTGATTATTTTTGTTAGCCATACTTCACCACCAAAATTTTTAAATTGGAACGGATATAAATCCGTTTGCATACTTATACACTTATAGTATAACATATTTAATTTTTTTTTGGTAGTATTTTGACAATATTTTTTATTTTATTTTTTATGATATCGGAATTATTCTTACGTTTTCGGGAGAAGCACTTATTTCGTCTAATAAAACGGTATAAATTGATACGGCGTCGTCGGTAGTAAAGTCATTATCGTCAACTACAACGGTTACGTTTTCACTTTCGATACCTAGCATAACAACAATATTTTCATAACCCTTAGCCTTTATTAAACTTTCGAGATAGAGCTCTTTTTCAAGGTTTTCGGTAAGGCGAAGTTTTGTAGCAAGCGCGTTTTCCTTAGCCTCGGAATCGCTTTCAGCACTATTAATAATACTGTCTAGCTGCAGAATTTGCTCACTAACATTAGTTGAATGCTCTGCCCTATATTCTGAAAAATAGGTTGACGTTGGTACGGTATCATCACTTGCAGGTTTTGAAGTTAGTAAGAAGTTACATACAGCAGTTGCCGCAAGTAATACCACCATACACGATAAAATGACGATTTTTTTTCTTTTTGACATAAAATACTCCTTTTATATTATTTTTGCGGTGCTCCGCTGACTACCCCATGGTTAATATTTCAATTTTGTCACTCGAAACGTTTAAAAAAGTTTGAGCTGCCGCCATTAAAGATGCTTTTACTATTAGATTATTAGCTCCCTTTGCAATTATTACAACTCCGGTAATTTCTGGATAAATTTCAGCTAATACTATAGGCTTTCCCGATACTAGAATTGGAACTTCTTCACTAACGTTTCCTTCTATAGTTTTTTCGGTTGCAATTTCGTTTGTAACTCCCCTTTGAACGGAAATAATTACGCTTACTTTGCCCGCCCCGTTTATTTTTGATAAATTTGTAGATAGCTTTTCTTCAAGCATATTCACGTATCCTTCAACAGAAGACGTTGCAGAAGAAGCGTTTTGATTATTTGAATTAAAACTTGAAAAAGTTAAAGCTATTATTGCCACCACGGCGGCAATAGCAATAACGTATTCAATTTTAACTTTTTTTAACTTATTTTTAATTTTTTCGTTAATTATTGCCATTTTTTACCTTTATTAGATTAGGATAATACATTCGGCATTAATCGAGAATAATTCGCTAAGCGTTTGCGTTACGACTAACGGTATATTTATATGCTCGTAACCCTCAATAATACCTAAATCGTTTAAATTAATAATTATTTTTTCTAACGTATACTGACCATTATTATCGTTAAAGCTAAAATTTGCGTTTTTTAGTTGAATGCCCTTTAATTTTAATTTGCTTTTTGCTACTGTTAAATAATAGTCAAATTTGCAATTTTTAAAAAAATTAGCATAATTTTGCTCCACTTCAAAATAATATTCATAATTTTCTAAATTTTTAATGGTGTTACTTAACGGCATAATTAAAGATAGTAATAACGCTGCGGATAAAACAAACGTTAGAATTTTTTTTGTTTTTCCGCTTGGAATTAATAAGTATGCCACGTAACCAATTATAGTTATAAAAGTTATCGATTTTATCCAATCATTCATAATTAAATTATTACCGCACTTTGAGTGCATATAAGCAAAATTATTATTACCGCGTATAAAATAAATACGGTAATCATCACGGCACTCAGATAGCTTACAAGCTTACTTAACCCGCTTATTAAATCACTTATTCTAACGTCGGTTATCGGTTGAGCGATAGCTGATAAAAATTTGAGGGTTAAAGATAAAACGATTACCTTGATTAGCGGAGTTAACAAAGCAAAAAAAAGTATGAATAAAAAAACGCCTCCTACTGAATTTTTTATAAGTAATCCCGCGGCTAAAAATACGTCGATCCCCTCTTTTGCAAAGCCCCCTATTATTGGTACTGAACTGCCTACAGCGTATTTTAATGCTTTTAAACTTACGCCATCGCTTACTGAAGCAGTTATTGCGTTAAGAGCGGTAAAAATTGAAAAAATTGCTACTGATCCGCCCATTACCCACTTAAATATGTCGTATCCAAGAGAAACTAATTTGGTCAACGAAAATTTTTTTGACAAATTGCTAACGATTGTTAGCACGCATATAGCTGTCAGTAACGGAAACAAAAAACTACTTATAATATTCATTATGCCACCTGATAAAAAAACACAGGTTGGCTTATAAATTTCTGCAGAAGAGGTTGCCCCACTTATTGAAACTAAAGTTATTAATAAAGGAAAAGCAGTTTGCGTTTGTTTATTAATTGATTCAATCGTTTTACCAACTTCGTTTAATACAGAAGATACTTCTGCAAAAATAATTAACGCTATTGATAAGTAACATACAGAATGCACTATTTCGCCGGTATTAAAGGTTTGCGGTGAAATGGTTGAAAGTAAACCACCGATAATTATAATACCGATAATTGAAGTAAACATTGATAAGTAGGATAAAAAATTTGTTTTTAATAACTGCAATCCTTCGTTAAATAATTCATAATAATCTATTGCTTGTCCGTTTAAATTTTTTTTGATCAATTCTAAAAGATTACCAGAAGATATATATTCGTTATAAAAACGCTCGAGCTCACTTAAGTCAATTCCATCCAAAAGCTGCTCAATTGTTTCACTAACAGAATTTTCATCCCCCTGTGTATGTTGCTCGTTATCGGCAAATACAGTTACAACAGAACTGCATGTAATACCGCAAAATAACAAAATTAATACAACCGCCAATAAATATTTTTTCATATTAAACTAAAAAATTGGTAATAATTTTTGCAATTGCTTCAAAAATAGGAATACTCATACAAAACAACAATACCTTTCCGCTGAAAATTATTTTTTCAGCCAAACTTTTTAACCCAAAATCTTCAATTAAACTGCCAGCAAACTCAATTAAATAAGCGATTAAAGTGATTTTTATAACAATTTTAAATATTTGCCCGTCGATTGCTCCATATGAAGAAAGCTCTTGAAAAAAATTAAAGGTTCGCGCCAAATATTCAACCGAAAACAGTAAAACTATTACTCCGCCAGTTATTAATATTGGAATAAAAAATTCACTTTTAACTGATTTTAAAAAAACACATAAAATTGCCGTTAATATTGCTACGGCTATTATCTTATAAAATTCCATTTTAATAAAGGTTAAACAGTGATTTTATGCTTTCAAACAATTCTGCTATCATTGTAGTTACCATCGTTAAAACTATAATCAATCCCGCAACGGCAACAAGCATTGCAACGTCGTCGCGATCTGATTTTTTTAGTATTTGGCAAATTACAGTAACTAATATTCCTATTGCCGCAATTTTAAAAAGAAGATCTATATCCATTTCACACCGCAATAACGAAGGCGATTAAGCCAATTATAATTCCCGCTTTTTTTATTAGAACGCCGTTATGATTTTTTTGCTTATTACATTCTGATAGAATTTGACTAAATACGTTTTCATAGTCTAATAAAATTCTAGTTTGCGTAGCCGCATCGCTTTTTCCGAGCTTATCAAAATAGCTTATTATTTCGTTTGTTTCTACTTCGTTTAAATAATTTGGCAAATTAAGATTGCTTCCGTTTTTCAACTGTTTAGCTTTAGATATGAGTAATGCATTAAACTGTTCGTTTTTATAACGTTTATTTAACGCTGAAGTTAAGCTATCACGTCTGAAATTTACGGTTGAATAAAAATCTTTGTTAAACGACAGCAACGAATTAAAAAAATCATACCTTAAAACATATTTTTGCGAAAGCTTTATTCCAACCCCCGAACATATTACGAATAAACAAATTGCTATTATTAAATTATACATAGTTTTATATAACTTTACTTGTAAAATTACAGCCCGATTTATTGAGCAAAATAAATTTTTTAAAACAATTTTGGTTTAATGCTTGGTTTAAAAATCCTTTGTTTTTTACGTCGGCTAAACTGTTTCCGTGTACCGAGCAAATTACGCTAACACCCGAAGTTGCGGCAAAAATCACTCCTTTGCAATCCTGCTTACTTGATAGCTCGTCCGCAATAATAATTTCGGGTGCAAGTGTTTTTATCGCAGTATAAAAGCCAAAATTTTTACTGCAACCGTTAATTACGTCACACGTGTTTCCAAGTGAAAATTCTTCACTATACAACTCGTATTTTTCATCTATAATAAGAATATTTTTACCCGTTTTTTCAGAGATAAGTCTGGCTAAATCCCTTAAAACGGTGGTTTTACCAGCGCCAGGCGGAGATATAATTAGAGAATTGCATATAACACCGTTCTCGCACACGGAAGAATATACTTTTTCGGCACAGCCAATTATTTGATTTGAAAAGCGAATGCAAAGAGAGGAAAAGTTTTTTATCGTTAATATACATCCCTTTTCAATCACGCACTCTCCGCCTATTCCTATTCTTATTCCGTTTCTCATACTAATATAACCGTTTTTCAAACTTTCGTTATAGTTATATAATGAATTTTCGCAGGCTGAATAAACTATATTTTCAATATCTTTTTCAGTAGGTATTACGTTTTGCCCCATATACGTTACTTGTTTATATTCGCCTTTAATATTGGCTGTGGCTGGTCGATTTTTGCGCAGGCGAAGCTCATAAATATTACCTAAATTTAAACTTACGTATGATTTTAAGTTGTTGGGTAAAAATTCAAACATAGTGCTCATTTGTAAAATTATATAACCATATGAATAAATTATTGCCTAAAAAAAATTTGATATTTTGTAATATTTAGTCGAAAACTTATGCTTAATAATTTTAATTAATCTGCTATTTTTAGCATTTATCAAAGCAAATAATAAAAACGCCCTACGTAAGTAGAGCGTTATTAGTTAAATATGATAAAATTAAGTTGTTATGCAGCATTATCGCCGGTATTTTTGCTACGCAATTTTTTATAAATTATTTTTGCAAAATGAACTGCAAAGATAACGGCGTACATAGTAATACACGAATAGCAATAGCCTTTAAAATCGAGAATAACGTCGTTAAACGACGGACCTCTTCCAACGGTAAATATAGGTAATTGTAAAATTTCTGTTATGCCAGCAACTGCAAAACCTGCTATTAAACAAACTATAAAACCAAGCAATTTACCCTTTGTGCTTTTTGGAAATAGCATAAAATAAGATAATACTGCAAAAATTCCCAAAATCAAAAAGGCACTAAAGTGTCCGATTAATTTTCTAACACGGTGGTAAAAATTTTCTACCGTATCTTTAAATGTTAATCCGTCAATGGTTAGTTCTATCGATTTAGTTGTTGATTTTCCATCGTAATTTGTTGTTGCGGTAATCGTCACGGTGCCCGCCTTAACTGTTTCTATTACACCGTCAGCACCTATTTTAGCTACATTTTCGTTTGAGGAAGTAAACTTCACGTCGTGAATTGTTGCATTTGCATCGAGTAATGCTTCAATCTTGCCAGAACTGCCTATTTTTAAATGTAAATGCCCGTTATCGTCCTTTTTTAAATTGCTCAGTTCAAAATCTATTGTTGAGGATAAAACCTCCTTAACCGAAATATCAATACAATCAGTAATATCGTACGAGCTGCATTTTGCCTCAAAACGAACTGTACCCGCTTTATAATATGTTGCCTTACCAGATTGCGAAATTGTGGCAATTTCTTCATCGGAGCTAGACCAAATTACCCTATCTGTTGCATTATACGGATAAAAATCAACCGAAAAATTACCCGTTTGACCAACGTAGCCAATTTGAATGCTTTTATCAATAATTACCTGCTCGACAGGCACTACAACCTCAATTAACTTGGGTAAAACTTCAATTTCAATAGTTTGCGTAAGGTTTGGATTGCTTAAAGAAGTAGCAGTAATTATTGCCTGTCCTTCGCAAACGGCAGTTAAAACGCCCTTTGAATTTACCTTAATTACGTCGTTATTAGAGGATGACCAAGCAATTGATTTTTGTGAACAGTTGCTTGGCGTATAAGAAATTTCGAGAGAATGCTTTTGCCCAACCCTAAAATCGCTTGGTAGATGGACTATTTGAATTGCTTGAACTGGAACTTCAATAACTGCAAGAGATATCTCTGAATATAGCTGCACATTCTCGGCAGAACTAACTTTAATTGTTGTTGTGCCAATTCCTACAGTTTGAACCCTGCCGTTTGAAGAAACAGTTGCTACGTTTTCGTTTGAAGAAGAATATAATAGCGTTGGATTTGATGCATTTTGGGGATAAACTATACAATTAATTTTTCCGCCCTGACCAAGTGAAAAAGTAAGTTGACCTTCAATATTTTCAGCTCCGTTAAGTGATTGAATTTCCACTTTGGTAACGCTTACAAATTCTACCTCGGGTTTTTTTATTTCGGTTACGAACTTATCAACTATATTGCCTACGTTATTGCTTACGTCAGACGATTGACTTCCCGGTTTTAAAGCCTGAAGCACTAAAACTGCTATTAACGATAGATATATAGCTACTACGAAAACCGTAAACACCCTTTTTAGTATTAAACCTTTATTACTCATAATTTTCTGCCGTAATACATGTATTTTATGAAATTAGCTTATTTTAAGTGATATTTATTCATTTTCGGGCGAAAATGCACGGGTTAGTGAGGTATTTAAAACTAAAACTGCAAAAATCACAGATGCGGTGGCAACTACTAATTTAAGCATTAAATCAAACGTTTCAAATGAAACGGTTGTAACGCTTAATATATACATCACTATTACTAAAACTAAAAGCAAATAAACGGAAAAAGGATTATCTCTTCTATCAGCCTTTGCAATGCCTGAAACTGAAAATATGTTG
>JAFTIY010000007.1 GCA_017456665.1 Clostridia bacterium
AGTGGCGCAAGTATATAGCTTTTTATAATTTTACACCACTAAAAAAATGCCACATTGCGACCACCCCCATTATATTAATTTTGATATTGACCGTTAATTTAAGTAAAAACCAAGTATGCCGTAAGCTAGATATACCTCTTTTTATTATTAGGCTCTACACAACAAGTTTTAAAAATCAACCGTTGTTTGCGCCATCGCCATTATTTTTACACTTACATAGTAACACACTTTTTACCGTTTGTCAATACCCGTTTTTAAAAAAATTTTTACCTTTAATAAAAAACACTTTCACTTATATGACTGTTTTAAGCGGCCATTTTTACCCAAATTTTTAAAAAAAGTTTGATTTTTTTTAAAAAAATTTTTTTTAGGTGCAATTTGGCAGTTTAAAACAGCGGTAAAACTTAACGTTTTATATAAAAAAGTGTTTTTTGTTAAAATCGTGGCTTTTAGTTATAAAAACGCGGCAAAAACTGCAGTTTACCCAATTTTATTAATAAAAAGCAATTTAAAACTTTACAAAAGTAAAAAAATCATTTATAATATATTAACTTAAAGTGTATGAAAAGCGGAGAAGGTTATGAAATATCAAGAATCTCAAGAAATGTATCTTGAAACCATTTTATTACTTACAAAAAAATTAAGTTGCGTAAGATCGGTGGATATTGCAACAGAGCTAGACTACTCGCGCCCAAGCGTTTCGAGAGCGGTTAATTTGTTGCAAAAAAACGGCTATATAAATATTGCTAAAAACGGCGAAATCACCTTTACAGAAAAAGGCAAAGAAAGGGCGAACAATATTTACGAAAGGCACGAAATAATAACCGACGTTTTAATAAAGTTAGGTGCAAATATTGAGCTTGCTGAAGAAAACGCTTGCCGTATAGAGCACGTAATAACCGATGATTTGCTTGAAGTTTTAAAACTGTTTAATCAAAACAACTAAACAAAAAACAAGTAAAAATAATTGCAAAAAAAACGCTCTTATTTCTCCTTTTTTATTTGCTATTTATATAAAAAGTAGGGCTATAACGCGATTAACGGCATATTTATACAAAAGAGGCAACTTAACCACGTTGCCTCTTTTTTGCTTTGCTAAATTTTTATTTGCAAAAATCTTGCCTGATATTCGCCCTCTTTTAAGCTTATGCTTACGCTATGATCGGTAAATTCAACCCTTTCGGCAGACGCCGCGGGATAAGCTATTTTTACTCCCTTTACACAATATTCATTGATGGGGATATTAATCTTTCCGTCGCCACCCAAGTTCCAAACGGCAAGATAAACGTCTTCGCCTGAAACAAAACCCGAAGCAACCTTATCTTGCCCAAAGTGCGAAAAGCCGAGCGGAAAATAAGGAAGAGCGCGTTTTTTTGCGCTTACGATTTCATCGTAATATCTAATGCCTTCGGCAATAAGCTCGCGCTTACACTCGTTTAAAAGGTGAACTGCACTTGCAAGATGCATTCTTCCAAGCATAGAGTTTACCATATTCATAATAACTTGCTCGTTATCAATTCTTTGGTTAACACTTTCGAAGGTATCTTGGTCGAATACATCCATTCCAAGTGAATGAACGGGATAGCTCCATACTGCAGCCTGCTCTGGCAAAACTGCCGACAGAATATTTGCCGCAATATACGGATATTTTTTATATTCGGTTTGGTCGGACGTTGAAACCAACGGGTGAATTGAAAGGGTTTTGTAATCCATTCGGTGCCCGCCGCTTGCACATCCCTCTATTATTAAAGATGGGTGCCTTTTCATAACCTCGTTTACCCAATCAAAATAGGCAAGAGCGTGCTCGTAAAGCCCGTCGCCAAGGCTTGCGCTGTTAAGCTCTGTACCCGCACCCGAATCTTGATTATAATCAAACTTAATATAGCCTATACCGTATTCTACCATACGGTCGATAACCTCGTTTAAACGGTCGCGCACCCTTTGATTTCTAAAATCAAGAAACATTCGGTTAGAGGTAATGATATTGTAGCCGTTGCGTTTTAAAAAGGCATCGTCGCCGTAAAAATCTTGCATAGACTTACATTCATAGCCTATAATTTCGGGCTCAATCCAAAGCCCAGCCTTCATTCCGTAGCTTTTTATCAGCGCAACCGTTGACTTAATTCCGCTTGGGAATCTTTTTTTGGAGGGATACCACTCCCCTACCTTTTTATAAAGCTCGGTATACTCGCACTCATCGTGCCAGCCACAATCTATTACGTAATATTTTGCACCAAGCTGAGCAACGGTGGGCACTATTTCGGCGGTGCGTTTTTCGTTGGGGTTATCCCAACTTAAATGCATATATTCGTTAAATATAACGGGCAACTTTTTATCGGGCTTGCAAAAAGTTATAATTTGGCGGCGATATTTGGTCATCTCGCCAACAACCTCGTTAATGCTGTTACCCGCAACGATAGCCGTTTTAACCGTTTCGAATCCGCAGTTTGGTTGCAACACCTTGCACCATTGGTTGTGCGTTGTATTAGGCCCGCCCAAGTTTAAATACAGCAAACCGCTGTTATCGCTAATTTCCCAATACCAGCTGTTATTGCTCTCTATTTGAAACATAAAAAATTTGCCGGAATCGCCATCTTCTATAATGGCCATAGGTAATTCTTCTTTAGTAGACCAACTACCCGTGTTACACCCGCAAATTTTTTTCATACTGCGGTTGTTATTGCCGTTAAAAAGGCCAAGATCTGCAAAGCTATGTTTAATTGGCTGACATTCTATATGCCAACTATTATAAAACCTATGAAGAAATAAATTATTTACGCTTTGCGCCCCGTTTGAGCCCAATCCATAACATAAAAATGAGGATATATGCTCAAGGGTTATAGGTTTATCCGAAATATTTGTGATGGTATTCCATACCCTTACAGTTTTAGTATCTTCAAACACCTGAAAATGACTTGCCACCGAAACAAACTTGCTCGCTTGCACTATTTCAAGTTTATTACCCGTGTGCGAATAAGAAATATATTTAAGCTTTCCGCATTCGCTACTCGAAAACAGCTTATTGCCGCCGTGGGCAGAGTGATTTTCGCCCGCGAGCTGAACTTCGGCAAAATCAAATAAATTTTTCTTTTCTTCGCCCTGGCATTTTGCAAAACCCAAGCAATCGGTAAGAAAAATTCTTCCGTTAATAAGTTCAAAATTTAAACCGTTAAAATTCATTCTCATAAATACTTTCCTCAATAACGAAGATAAATAAGCGCGTGCGATACGCAAAAAGCTTTTTCGCTTTTATTATACCAACACGCGCTCTAAAAAACAACCGTTTAATCTAATTTTCCCGAAGTAATTTCTTTACCTATTTGAATTATTCTTTGGTAAAGATTGGGCCAATAGTCCTTATATTCGGAATCGGTAAGCTTATCTAACCCTATATTCCCCAAAGCTTCTTCTTCGGGAGCAAAGGTATAATATGTAAAACACATTAAACCGCCCTTTTGCTTAAGCCCTTTTAAAACGCGGTAGCATTGGTTAAGGTGTTCTATGCAATACTCTTCATTCTTATCGCCGCGGTAGTTCATCGTGCAAGGAATCATCCACACGCGTAAATCATCCCTATTGCCTGCGCGCATAAGCATTAACTCCAAGATTTTTTCGTAATCGTCGCTCCACTTATGATACATATCGAACGCTATATCGGTAAGATATTGAGAAGACGCAGGCGTTATGGGTTTAACGTCGTTAACGGTCCAAAACTCGGGAGCTACCCCCGCTATAGAAAAGCAAACAAAAAATCTCTTATCGGGCGCAACCTGCGTTCTGAAATACCCCGTAAAACTTTGTAAATCATCATTGGTAATATTCCAAAGCATAGGCTCGTCCATATAAAATCCTAAAACACTGTCATACCACCCCTGCTTTTTTATAAACGCAATAAATTTATCAATACGCTTTTTATAATCGGCAAAAAATTGTGTTTGCGGATTAAATGTAGATTGAGTTTCGCCATTATCGGCAATAGTTGCATTATTAATGCTTTTAAAGCCGAGATAGGTTACCGCGATCCACACCTTTTTGTCGGGATGGCGAACGATTTCGTTCATGCTTTTGGCAAACTCTTCGCTTTCGTAGTGTGATTCCACTATAAAGGTATTGATAAAATCGCTGTTTACCGCTTCATAAAAATAATCGCCGGCGCGCTCGTATGCTGTATGAAAAATGCCGAATAAAGTTTTTGCCATAATTTTTTCCTTAAGGCCGCGCCTTAACGGCGCAGCCTTGAGTTTATTTTTTTATCTGTTTATTTTACCATTAAATCATCAACGTAGAAGTTTGCTCTATCGTCGTAAGTACTACCGTTTTGACAAATGCAAATTCTTACCTTTGTTAAATCGATATTTGCAGCATCTTTAAGTATTTCGGCTTTGGTAATGGTAATCTTAGTCCAAGTTTTA
>JAFTIY010000008.1 GCA_017456665.1 Clostridia bacterium
ACAAAATGTAAAATTGTCTTTAATCGCGTTATAGGCTGGTTTTTTAAATAAATTTACAAATAAAACAAGCGAATATGCAAGATATAAAGGTTGAAAGAAGAGATATTATTATCGGAACTTTTAACCTTTTGTTTTTGCATTTAGAAAAATAAACCGCACCTATATAAAAAACCGTTTCACTGCTGCCAAAAATACAAGCGGCGCATTTACCTATATAGCTATCAGCTCCGTAAAGGGTAAAAATTTCGTTTAAGGTGGCAATGCTGGCGCTTCCCGAAAAGGGCTTAAAGAGTAATAGACTGCAAACTTGAGTTGGAACGCCACAAAAATCAAAAATAGGCTTTAAAGCTATTTCAATAATTCCGTAAAGCCCGCTCGCTTGCATCAGCTCGGTCATAATAATAACGGTGGTAACGTAAGGAAAAATATCAAAAACAAGGCCTATAGCACCGTTAACTCCACTTGCAAACCCGTCGTAAAGGTCTATCTTTTTAAAAAATGCAAAAATAAGAGATAGTAGTATAAAGATAGGAAGAAGGTATGAAGAAGGCGAAAAACTCATTTTTTAATTTTAAAAAGTTGTTTGATCTTTAAATAACCCTTAAATAAAAGAATGCCTAAAAGGGTAGAAAGAGTGGTACATAATAAGGTTGGCAAAATTATCAAAGAAGGGTTAGCGCTAGAATGGCTACTTGCGAGTGAAAGCACCGTAGTGGGAAAAAGCTGAATAGAGGTTGCCGAAATTATAACAAGCAAGCAGGCATCGTCAAAAGCGTTTTGTTCTTGTAAGCGCGAGCAAGCCTCTATTCCGAGTGGGGTTGCCACTCCGCCAAGTCCAAGCATATTGGCAGCTAAATTAAGCGATATCAAATTTACCGTTTGCCCGCTGGCCTTTTTAAACAGAAGCTTTGTTGGGCGGTATAAAAGGTTGGCACATTTATCGGTTGCTTTGCTCTTTTCAAGCAGTTTATAAACGCCCATCCACACAGAGTAAAGAGCGCAAAGCGTAACGGTAAGAGTTATGGCTTTATTAGCCCCGCCAATCATTGCCGGCAAAAGTTTATCGGGATTATTAATTACCATAAGTGCTATAGAAGAAGCGGTAAATAAAAAGAAAATAGTGCTCATGCTAATTTATATGAAAAAGGCTAGCCAAAAATGAAAGGATAGCTTAATAAGAGCAATCGAATTATTCAAATTAATTGCCCATTATTTTTGCACACGTAGGCAAAGGTAAAAAAATCTCGCCTAAAAGGCGAGCGCACGCGTATAAAAGGGGCAAAAAGGGTATAAAAACTTAAAAAAAAGAAAATATTGCCCTTTTGCGTTTTACATTTTTGCCAATTTATTATATACTTATTACTACTAAAAACAGGTAAAACCAAAACGCCAACGATTACGGAGGAGTTATGAAAGAAAAATATTATATAACCACTGCTATTGCTTACACCTCTTCAAAGCCACACATCGGCAACACCTACGAGGTTATTTTAGCCGACGCAATGGCTCGCTTTAAAAGAATGCAAGGCTACGACGTGTTTTTTCAAACGGGAACTGATGAGCACGGTCAAAAAATAGAAGAAAAGGCAAAGCTTGCCAATAAAACGCCAAAGCAATACGTAGACGAGGTTTCTGACGTAATTAAGAACGTTTGTCAAACGATGAACGTTTCTTACGATAAATTTATTCGCACCACCGACGAACATCACGAAAAGCAGGTGCAAAAAATATTTAAAAAATTCTACGAGCAGGGCGATATCTATAAAGGCTCTTACGAGGGTTGGTATTGCACCCCTTGCGAATCTTTTTGGACTGAAAGTCAGCTTATCGACGGCAAATGCCCCGATTGCGGCAGAGAGGTTAAAAAGGCTAACGAGGAGGCATACTTTTTTAAAATGAGCAAATACGCTCAAAGACTTATAGACCATATAAACTCTCATCCTCAATTTATTTTGCCCATTTCGAGAAAGAACGAAATGATGAACAATTTCCTTCTCCCTGGGTTGCAAGATTTATGTGTTTCGAGAACGTCGTTCAAATGGGGTATTCCCGGTGATTTTGATAACAAGCACGTTGTTTACGGTTGGCTCGATGCGCTTACCAACTATATAACAGGGCTTGGCTTTGATTTAGACGGCAATCACGGCGAGCTTTACAAAAAGTATTGGCCTGCCGATATTCACGTTATAGGTAAAGATATTATTCGCTTCCACACTATCTATTGGCCCATCTTTTTAATGGCAATGGGCGAGCCCTTACCCGAACGCATTTTTGGCCATCCCTGGCTTTTGCAAGAGGGCGGAAAAATGTCTAAATCAAAGGGCAACGTTTTATACGCCGACGACTTAGTTGAGGTTTACGGGGTAGACGCGGTTAGATATTACGTTTTAGCTAGTATGCCGTTTGATAACGACGGATTGGTTTCTTGGGAGTTAATGACCGAAAAAATTAACGCCGATTTAGCTAACGTTTACGGCAATTTAGTTAAGAGAACTATTTCGATGAGCAATAAGTATTTTGGCGGAATAGTTGAAAGCACGGGCGCAAGTGACCAAATAGATAACGAGCTTAAGCAAATGGCAAAAGAAACCTATCAAAAGGTTGCCGCTTTAATGGGCGAATGTAGAGTTGCCGATGCTATAGGCTGTGTTTTCACTCTTTTAAGAAGAGCAAATAAGTATATAGATGAAACCGCACCTTGGGTGCTTGCTAAGGATGAAGCTAATAACGATAGATTAAAAGAGGTTATGTATAATTTAACCGAAACGATCGTTATAGCAACCAGCATTTTACATCCCTTTATGCCGCAAACCTGTGAGGGCGTATTGGCTCAGCTTTCTACCATCGTTCGCCCGTTCGATAAGCTTAGCGAGTTTGGTTTATACCAAAACGGAACTAAGGTAACAGAAGATCCGCAGGTAATTTTTGCCCGCCTCGATGCAAAAGAGGTAGAAAAAAAGGCCGAGCAAATAGTTTTAAAATACGCGCAAGCAAGCAAAGAAGAAAAACCTGAAGAGGATAAAAATAAACAAAATAAAGATAATAAAAAGCAACCTTCCAGCCCCAAAGCTCAAGAAAACGAGCAAGAAAAAGGGCAAATAGGTATTGAAGATTTTGCCAAGGTTGAGTTACGAGTAGCCCTTGTAACCGCGTGCGAAAGGGTGGAAAAAAGCGACAAACTTTTAAAACTCACTCTTTCACTCGGTAACGAGGCCACACGCACGGTAGCAAGCGGAATAGCCGCTTATTATAAGCCCGAAGAAGTGGTTGGCAAAAAGGTTATTTTAGTTAGCAACTTAAAACCCGCAACCCTTCGCGGAGTAAAGAGCGAGGGCATGATTTTGTGTGCCGAAAAAGACGGTGTTGTTACTTTAGTAGAACCCAACCAAAAAATGCCTGAAGGCTCGGTTGTAAGATAACATGATTGATTCACACGCGCATTTATCCCCGCGCATAGAGGGCGGGGCTCAAGGGCTTATTAGCCGCGCAAAAGAGGGAGGCGTAAAAAATATTATTTTGGTAGGCTATAACGTTGAATCTTCTTTTGAAGGTAAAGCGGTTGCCTTACAAAACGATGGCGTTTTTTACACTGCAGGCATACACCCTTCTGATTGTCAATATGCCGATAATAGCGCTATAGACCAGCTTTTTGAGCTTTTAAAGAGCGAAAAAGGGGTAGCTGTTGGCGAAATTGGTTTAGATTATTATTACGGTAAAGATAATAAGAGCGAGCAAATTAAAGCGTTTGAAAAGCAGTTAGAGCTTGCAAGCAAAATAAACTTGTCGGTGGTTATTCACTCGCGCGATGCAACCGGCGATATGACTGCTATTTTGCAAAATTACGCAAGTAGCTTAAAAAAAGGTTTTTTAATGCACTGTTATTCAGAGAGCAAAGAGAGTGCGCAAAAGTATTTAGAGCTTGGCGCTTATTTTGCGTTTGGCGGCGCAATAACCTTTAAAAACGCAAAAAAAGAGGATATAATAAAAAGCATACCCTTAAACCGCGTTTTATGTGAAACCGATTGCCCGTATATGGCGCCCGTTCCCTATCGCGGTAACGTAAACGAAAGCAGTTACATTCCTCTCGTTTACAACAAAATGGCAGACACGTACGGGGTAGGGCTTGAGCAGCTTGTGTTACAAATTAGAGATAACGCATACCGTTTTTTTGGTAAAAAGGAGTTTATAGAGGGATAATGAGCTATAGTCAGTACAGATCGCTAAACGAGTTACTTAAAAAGCACGGCTTTAAGTTTAGTAAAAAATACGGTCAAAACTTTTTAAGCGACGGCGAGCTGCTTTTAGATATAGTAAAGCAAGGGGGAGTAAACGAAAAAACTCCCGTGCTCGAAATAGGTTGCGGTGCAGGCACTTTAACCAAGGTTCTTTGTAAGCACGCAAAGTACGTTTACGGCTACGAAATAGATAAAAGTCTTGCTCCGGTGCTTGGCGATAATCTTGCGGGCATCGAAAATTGCGATATAACCTTTAAAGATATTATGCGTGAGGATATGGCAAGCGTAGAAAAACGCATAGGCGAGCCCTATATGCTCGTTGCCAATCTTCCATATTATATAACCACCCCCATTATTATGACCTTTATCGAAAAATCCACTTTGTGTACCGATATAGTAATAATGGTGCAAGAGGAGGTTGCCGAGCGCATTTGCTCTCAAGCCGGCAGGGCAGAATATGGGGCTATAACTGCGGGAATCAACCTTGTAGCTAGCAGTAAAAGGTTAATAGACGTTCCCAGAACTATGTTCGTGCCAATTCCAAACGTCGATTCAGCGGTGGTAAAAATAACCTTTGACCGCAAAAAATATCCGGGCGTAAACAAAAAGATTTATCGCGATACCGTTCGCGCAGCATTTTTATCAAGGCGCAAAACTCTTTGCAACAACCTAGCTCAATGGCTTAAGTGTGATAAAGCAAAAATTGAAGAAACGCTAAAAAAAGCTGAAATAGACGTTATGGCTCGAGGCGAAACGCTTTCTAGTGATCAGTTCGTTACCTTAAGCTCAATTATCGAAAAAGAGTTTTTTAATAGCTGATTAATACGTTTAAAATCTGCCTAGCAGCACTATTTTTATGCTAAACCGAAAAGAACCTCGTTATAGCACGCTTAAAGGTAAAATTTTATATCGATAACAAAAAAATATAAAAAGCAGGCAAAAAATGCCTGCTTTTTTGTGTTTAAAAACCTTTTTAAAACAACAAAATTGCATTTTCGCTTGACAAGGGCTCGTTTAAGGTGTATTATTTATGTAAAGTTACTGCTATATATAGTAATTATTTTTAGCGAGCTTTTTATAAAGCAAAGGAGGAAAATGTACTAAATGGAAATCACAGGGTACA
>JAFTIY010000071.1 GCA_017456665.1 Clostridia bacterium
GACTTGGTAAAAGGAGAAGAATTTCCAGCTACGATAGTTCTGGCGTAAATAGTGATTGGTTTGATATTAAACAGCATGAATAAAAATATTTTGCTTGTTTTGAAGGTAGTGGAATTATTGAACACATCTGGATTACCATGGCAAATTACGATAAAAGAGATGTTAATCTTTTAAGAAAAGTAGTGCTTAAAGCTTATTGGGATAATGAAGAAAATCCCAGTATAGAAGCTCCTATGGGGGATTTTTTCGGCATGGGGCACTCAATGAGTAAAAATTACGTTTCTGCTCCCTTGCAAATGAGCCCTGAAGACGGTAAAGGTTTTAACTGCTGGTGGCAAATGCCTTTTAGAAAGGGGTTTAGATTTAGCGTTCAAAACGACTGCGACATACCTTTGCAATTTTACTTTTACGTAGACTTTGAAGAGCGTGAAGTTGCTAACGACGCGCTGTATTTTCATGCGCGTTGGTATAGAGAATGCCCAACCAACGGTATTGAAGAAAGCGCTTGCTCCGATCACAGAGATTGGTGTTTTGGCGGTAGCAATAAAGACGGAAAAGAAAATTACGTTGTTTTAGAAGCTGAAGGAAGAGGTCACTATTGCGGAGCGAATATAAATATTCACAACCTAAACAAATCAAATATGTGGGATTGGCCCGGCGAGGGTGACGATATGATATTTGTCGACGGCGATAAAACGCCTACCATTCACGGCACGGGTACTGAAGACTACGTTAATATGGCTTGGTGCCCCCGCCAAGAATATTGTGCGCCATATCACGGCTTACTGCTTGGTGGCGATAAAAATTGGAAGGGTAAAATTACCTATTATCGCTATCACATTCTTGATCCTATTCCCTTTGAAAAGAGCATTAAGGTAACTATTGAACACGGCCATGCAAATCACAGAAGTGACGATTGGAGTTCTACCGCATACTGGTATCAAACAGAACCCCATAAAAAATATCAGCCTATTGCAAAATGGGAAGATCGTATGCCCGTATCAGTTCCTGCTCTTGAGTGGGATGATAAAATAATAAAAGAAAAATAATAATATTACGCAACAATAAAAGGTAAACTAAACCTTTTGTTATAATTAAAATCCATAAGGAGGATAAAAAATGAAACTAAAAAGCATGTTTGTTAAGGCTGCTGCCTTAATGATTTCGGGCGCAGTTGTTTTTTCTGCGGGTGCAAGTATCAAGTCTGTTAAAGCCGATACCACTTACGGCAACGATTTAGTTACTAACGGCAGTTTAGACGGTTATGCAACGGCATTTGAAGGCTTACCTCAAACCGATCCAGGAACTGAAGTTCCTGTAGTTCAAGGAGCTTATGAAGCACGTACATACGACCTTCACGCCGATGCATTTTTATTTGAAAAGGCTACCTCTCCTTCTAAATTAATTTTAGATGGTGGCGAAACTTATCTTAAACTTGCATATGATGGAGATCCTTCAAAAGCAGATACCGTGGACGTTTGGGTACAACCTGGTTATTTGCCTGCAGGAACGTATACTGTTAAAACCGAACTTGATATAGATGGTTTATCTACCGGTGATTATTTTGAAATTAGTTTTAACGGCAATATGGGCATTGCAGGAGCGTCTTTACTTAACGTTGATGGATACAACGCATTAGAAGATAGCGCTACTGCCGGCAGAAAAATTATGCAGTATACCGTTACTTTAGCAGAAGGTACGGAATGGCCGGCAACCAGATTTTGGTTCTATCATAAATATGATACCAACGTTGTTGCAAAAATTTATGAAATTAACTATTACGATGCAAACGGCAACGTTGTTTATACCAACGATTTTACCGCTCCTTTTAGCAAATTTAGAAGTGTTGATCTTCCGGTTGGATACGATTATCGCGCTTATAACGGACTATATTCAGATGGAGAGGGTGATTTTAATATCGGTGTTGCACAACTTGTAGAAGAAACAAGATTAGACGGTACCGTTGAAACTTACGCTCGTTTATACGATGCCGATAAGGTTAGTCTTAAGGATTCTATAAACATGTGGGTACAGCCCGGCTTTATTCCCGCAGGTAACTATAAGGTTAGCATCGCGTTAGAAATAACCGATAACATTACTGATTATATGCGTATGTTTATCAGTAAAACGGTAGACGGTTATTCAGAACTTGCTTCTACTATGGTTGATAATGCGGTTGCTGTTTATGAATTCAACAAAGCTGCAATGGTAGAATATACCTATACTTTAGGTGCAGACGAGCAGTTTAACGCATTAAACTTCTGGTTCCAACACAAAAATCAACCCAATTTAGAGTTACGTATTTATAGTATTACTTATACCAACACTCAAACCACCGAGATCGTTTATTACAACGACTTCTCTTCTCCTTTTAAAATTCAAGGTGCACAACTTGGAGATGGAAGCTTGGGATTTTCGGATGCAAAAAACACAGTTGTAATAAAAGAAAAACTTGGCGAAAAGGTAAATCATGCAATTCAAATGAACGCAAGCAGCGCGTTTAACACACCTATTAAAATCGACGGTCCGGGCAAATACCGTGTAGAAATGGACGTTTTACCCTCCGATAACTACACCGGAACGCTTTCAGGCTTCTTTGCAGCTATAGATCCCACCTTCAATTCGGGTTTGGTAACGGTTGCAACCAATAAGAGCGACTTTGAATTTTTAGAAGTTGGTGAAAACGGCTATTATCATTTTACGGGCAGTGTTTTAGTTAATAACTTTATGGCTAAAAACGTATTAAGCTTCTATACTACATATACCGGAGCAGAAGGGCAATACGTTCAAATTGATAATATTAAAATTTATAAGATTAACGATAGCGTTAATCAGCTTGATGCACCTTCAACCGAAGGTTTAGAATTCCGCAACTTAGTTTTAGGTGGTGATTTTGAATACTTACCCGAAGGCCTTACCTTTGTTGCTGAACCTACTAACGATACCTATTTCTGGGGAAGCACTTCGTTCGATACTCCCGGCGTTATCGTTGATATGAACGGCAATAAGGTATTAAAAATTGCAAATGCCGGCGCAGAAGACGGCGCTCATAGATGGGCAAGTGCATTTGTATTCTTGGATCAAAGCGAATACAGTTTAGATAAGGTTTATACTCTTTCTTATAAGATGAAATACGTTGGTAAAGAAGGCTTTAACCCCGGTATCGGTTTACAAGTTTGCTTTATCGGTGCAACGGGTGTTGAACATTACGTTCAATATTTATATTACAGCGATTGGCTAAAAGAAAGTAGCGGTGTTAATACTGATGAATGGGCTTATACTATTGAAGTAGACGAAAACGGCTGGGCAACTGTTGAAATGACCTTTAAGATGAACTCTGCGTTTATCTCTCAAGTAGATAGCATTCGCTTCTTAAACTACAATAATGCAGATCCCGACGTGGTTCTTTACGTTGACGACGTTGTGTTCGGCGTATGGGAAGAACCCGCTCAAGAAAAACCCGATGATTCTTCTTCAACCGGTAATTCTTCAAACGAAACTCCCACTACTTCTGAAAATGAAAATTCGGGCAACGCAAACACTTCTAATTGTACCGGTTCTATCGTGATTCCTGAGGTTTTAGTTGTTTGCTCGTTAGCTGCGGCACTTTTCATTTCGAAGAAAAAAGGAAGAGAATAATTTATGAAAAATAAATTTGTAAAAAGTTTAATTTCATTAGTTATAATAGGTACTTGTTTGTTCGGCGGTTGCGTAACACCGCCGACAAGCAACAATTCTTCTTCAAGCGATAATAATGAAAATGAATCTGTTAATTTAATTACACCAAACGAATTTATTAAAAGCATAGAAGAAGTAGGCGCTGTAACGGGTAGAAATTCCCCTTGGAACGACACTATAACCGGCGCGTTAGTTTGCGGTACAGATCTTGGTATCCCCGTTTACGATAGCAAAAACGAACGTATGCTACTTTTATACGGCGATACTTTCAGCGGTCAAAAAGCGGGGCAGGGTTCAGGTTATAATGATTGGAGAAGTAACGTTTGCGCATACTCTACCGATTTTAACCTTTCAGACGGTTTAACTTTAGACGGTTGGATTACCCGCGGTGGCCGTGAAATGGCTAAAGAGCTTGTTCCCAGCAATAAAACCGACAACTACGAAATGACCACTATTCCTACCGGTGCAATTGAGATAAACGGCGCAATTTACATGTTTTATATGTCCGTTCGCCATTGGGGCGCTAACGGCGAATGGTGGGTAAGCTATTGTGGCTTAACAAAATCTGTTGACGGTGGCGAAAACTATAAAAGAGTAGAAGGCGTTGCCTTTACGGGCATTAAAGATAATATAACTGCGGAGTTAACGGGGTATGAACCATCCGTTGTGGTATCGCACTACGCGCCCGGTTTGTGTCAGGTTTATCCTTTGGCTGTTGGCGAATACGTTTATCTATACGGTATTCAAGGCGGGCGATTCGACGGTGTTCAGCTTGCCCGCGTTAAAGCAAACGATATAGAAAATTTTGATGCCTACGAATATTTTACCGGTGTTGATGAAAACAAAAATCCCTTATTCGTTCAGGGCTCTGCCGGTATAAAATACATTTCTTCCGAAGAAAATAAGCAAAAAACTCAAATTATTCCCGGTCCTGCCGGCGAAATGTGCGTTATGTATAATAATTACCTCGGTAAATATATGACTATTTATCAAATGGGGCAACAAATGGTAATGCGCACCGCAGATAATCCTTGGGGTGAATGGAGTAAAACCATAACTTTGTTTGGTTATGAAACCTATAATGCAATGTATTGCGGTTTTATGCACGAAAAATACACCGAACAAAATGGCAAAATAGTTTACTTTATGATGTCGTACTGGTGGGATTACGAAAGTTTATTGATGAAGCTTGAATTACAGTAAATTATGCTAAAAGATTATATGATTAAAGAGCGTGACGCGGTTACGCAAATGATTGAACAGTGCGGCGATCAATACGATTGCATTTTAAACCTGTTTGCTTCTTGCAAGGGCAAAATAGTTTTTATGGGTGTTGGTAAAAGCGGCCATATAGGTAAAAAGCTTGCGGCTACTTTTGCATCTTTGGGTATTCCTTCTTTTTTCGTGCACTCAACCGAGGCAATGCACGGCGATTTGGGGATGATAGAGCCAAAAGATCTTGCAGTTTTAATCTCAAACAGCGGAAACACTCAAGAGGTAGTTCAAAACGTTGCTCCGTTAAAGGGCAATGGCGTAACCACGGTTGCATTTACTTCGGGTAAAGAAAGTAAGCTTGCAAAAGAGTGCGATTATTTAATTTGCTATCCTAAACTGCCAGAAGCAGACGAGCTAAATCTTGCTCCAACCGTGTCAAGTACGTTAACACTCGTGCTTGGCGACGCTATAGCGTGTGAGCTTTCTGCAAGAAAAAGTTTTACGCGCGGGGATTTTTATAAATATCATCCCAACGGAGCTCTTGGCGAAATGTTAAAAAAACAAACTAAATAATAATGGCTTATCCCTTACGAAAGTAGGGGATAAACTTTTATATTGTAAAATTATTTATTTATGTTTAAGACCTTGATTATTTTTTGCAAACATAGTATAATTAAGTTAATAAAAAATCTAGTTAGTATTTATAAAAGGAAGGGTTTTTAGTATGTCAAAGATAACTGTAATTGGCTCATTCGTAATGGATAACGTTGCAAAAATGAAAAAATATCCCGAAGCGGGAGAAACTGTTTTAGGTTATTCTTTGGGGCTTTTCCCTGGGGGAAAGGGCGCAAATCAATGCGTTGCGGCTGCTAGACTTGGTGGCGACGTGCAAATGGTCGGTATGCTCGGAAAAGATGGCAATGGCGACGTTTTTCGTAAAATAATGAAAGATGAGGGCATTAAGCAAGATAACGTTTTTTCTTGCGACGTTCCCACGGCTATCGCTCAAATTCAAATAAATGACGAAGGGCAAAACCGTATTTGCGTTATACCTTGCGCGAATTATGAGTTCGGTTTTGAGCATTTAGATAAAGTAGATGAAGTTATTAAAGATACCGAGCTGTTAATTCTTCAGCTCGAAATGCGTTTAGACGTAACTCAAGAAGTTATTCGCCGCGCTCATAAATACGGGGTTAAAATTTTATTAAACCCCGCTCCCGCAGTTGAGCTAGAAAGCGAGATTTTAGGCATGGTAGATTATCTTACCCCCAACGAAACCGAGCTCGCTATTTTAACCGGTATGCCCACCGAAACGGATGAAGAGGTTATCGCTGCTGCTAATAAGCTTATTTCTTACGGCACGAAAACGGTTATTGCTACTTTAGGTAGCCGCGGTGCGCTTATTGCTACCGAGGCTCAAGTGCAAATCGTTAGCGGTTATAAGGTAAAAGCTATCGATACCGTTGCTGCTGGCGATAGCTTTAACGGTGCGCTGGCCGTTGCTCTTACAGAGGGTAAATCGCTTGAAGAAGCTGTTAAATTTGCAAACGCTATGGGCGCTTTAACCGTTCAAAAAGAGGGGGCTATTCCTTCTCTTCATAACAGAAAACAGGTTGAAGAATTTATTGCAAAAAATAATAAATAAAGGTGTTATTTTTAAAAACAATAATTTATAAAAGTTAAGTTAATCGACCTATAGGCCACTTTTTTTGCAATTTTTTATAATCTATTATTAATTATAGCGGTATGAATAAACCTTTAAATTCGTGTGATTTACACGTTCATTCTCACTTTTCAGACGGAACTTTTTCGCCAAAGCAAATAGTGCGCATGGCAAAGCAACTAAATATTGCGGTGGCTTTAACCGATCATAACACCGTGCTTGGCCTTGAGCAGTTTGATTTAGAGGCAAAAAAACAGGGCGTTGAAGGGGTGTGCGGAGTTGAACTCTCTACCGTTTATAAAGATAAAGAGTTTCATCTTTTAGGGCTGTTTATAAAGCCCGAGCACTACGATAAGGTTGAGCTTTTGGTTCAAGAATTTAAACGGTTAAAGCAGATAAGCAATAAAGAGCTTATTGAAAATCTCAATCGAGCAGGGTATAAAATAGATTATAATCAAGTTATAAGTAGAAACGCAACCGGTGTCGTTAACCGCGCCCATATAGGCGCAGAGTTGGTTGAAAAGGGATATTTTTCGTCGAGAAGCGAGGCGTTTAATAGCGTTTTGGATGAAAGTAAGGGGTTTTATATTCCGCCCAAGCGGTTAAATTTACTTGATGCTATCAAATTTTTAAACGAAATAAACGCTTTGCCTATTCTTGCACATCCGTTAAAGGATGCAAGCGAGCAATTTTTAGACGAAATGCTGCCGATTGCAAAAAAGGCGGGGTTAGTTGGTATAGAAGTTTACCATTCTTCTTATTCGGCCAGTCAAAGTCAAACGGCGCTAAATTTAGCAAAAGCTTATGATTTTAAAATTAGCGGTGGAAGTGATTTTCACGGCGAAAATAAGCCCGACGTATTGCTTGGAAGGGGTAAAAATGATAACGCGGTTGTTGATATTTCGGTTTATTATAATTTGTTAAAATTAAGCTTGGCTACAACGCGCGATTGATATTAAAAGCATTTTTACGGTTATAAAAATTAATATAAAAAGAACTTTTGTTTTTTTGCAAAAGTTCTTTTTTTGTATAGTAATATTTTTGCGTTTTTACGTGGGGATTATTTGTTTAACGTGTTATTAAGCCGCCCGTTAAAATATGTTTAACAGTGCGATAATCAACCTATAGGGGCACTTTTATATATTTTTTGCAATAAAAAATGCGCCAAAAAGGCGCATTTTAATAGTTTATTCAACAAAAACCGCTTGATTTTGTTTTTGTTTGCGTTTGAGCTTACCAACTACTACGTGTGTTGCAATAACGAAGCATATTGCCCCTGCTATCCATGCTAATACGTTTGAATAAATTGCGCCGTCGAATCCGAAATTTTTTGCTAAAAGCTCTGCCACTAACCAACGCATTACAAGCTCTGCAAATCCGCCGAGTACGGTTATTGAAGACCTTCCAAGCCCTTGTAACGCCTGCCTGTACGATAGCAAAATAAATAACACGTAATAAAACAGTGACTGAATGGATAGGTATTGGAAGATGTAGCCGTAAACGCTTTCATTTGCGCCCTGAAGCAATAATCTTCCAAGCGGTTTGCATAAAAATATTGAAAGCGCATACGAAATAGTTGAGTAAATAAGCCCCATAACCAGCCCTGCTTTTAATCCCGGCATTATTTTGTCTATTTGCTTTGCGCCGTAGTTTTGCCCGCAATAAATGGCAATACTGTTTGCGCTTCCTACTAAAATTGAAGAACACAAGTTGTCTATTTTACTGCCGGTAGATTGAGCCATTGCGTAGTCGGGATTGGGTAATGAGTTAAACGCGCTTTGCTGAATCATGCACCCGAGGGCCGTTAGCATAAACTGAAACGACATAGGAAGCCCAACTCTTAAGTGTTTAAACGCAAATTTTGCATTTAGCTTAAAGTGCGATTTATTTAAGCGTAAAACGGGGTATTTTTTAAATATTACTATAAAGCTTACTATGGCAGAAATACCTTGGCTTATTATGGTTGCCCAGCCTGCCCACGATGATGGAAGATCTGTTATAAATAATAGGCTGTTGAGCGATAAATTTAAAATTGCGCACAAAATTAAAATAAACAACGGCGTTTTACTGTCGCCCATGGCGCGCATAACCTGATCGCCTAAATTATATAAAACGTTAAAAATAATACCGGTAAAAATAGCTTGAACGTACGATACCGAATATTCGATAAAAAGTTCGTTCGTTTGCATTAGCTCTAAAATAGAGCGGGCAAAAATCAGGGTGAATACCGTTAAAACGCTGCCAACTATTAAAGATAAAAGTAGAGAGGTTGCAAGACTCTGTTTCATCTTTTGTTCGTTTTTCGCGCCTACGTATTGGCTTAAAACTATCCCAAAGCCCGCCGAGCAGCCTTGAGCAAAGCCCAAAACTAAAAAGCTGAGCGAGCCTGTAAGGTTTATGCCGGTAACGGCGTTTTCTCCTCGGGAGAGTGAAACGATAAGCGTATCTCCTAAGCTATAGGTGTTTTGCAGTAAAAAACTAATTGCTACGGGCAAAGAAAAGGCCATTATTTTTTTAAAGGGCGAGCCCGTGGTCCTGTCGATATTTCTTTTCATAATTATATAATGATATAGGGCGAAAGCCCTTTTTTTAATTATTAACAATTATAGTTAAACCAATTAAAAAAATCAATTGCTTAAACCTAAAAATAAAAAATATCAAATAAAAAGGTATAAATTTCAAATTTGAAGTCAATAACTTATCCGAAAGATTAAAAAGGGGGTAATAATTGTGAAAAACTGTAAAGCGGTTGTATTCTTTTTATTGGTTACTATAATATCCGTTTTTTACCTTTCGTATAATAAAACTCCGGTTTTTGCGTGCGAGGGTAGCGAATATTCCTTTTATATTTTAAGTAATTCAAGTAGCGCAAAAGTTATCACGGTTAATGGAAAAAGCGCTTTAGCCACGGCAAAATCGGTAGAGGGGGTTAGGGGCGAAAGTGTGTTTTTTGATTTTAACGGTATTGCTAAAGAATACGCATTTAATTTTTTAATTGATTTTGTTGATAAAAAGGGAGCGGTGCTTGCATTTACCGAAGAGGGAGAGTGGGGCGTTAACTATTATTTATACACTCCAAAGCTCAACAACTCCGTAGTAATCAATAACAGGGCGGTAAATTTGCATATTTGTATTAACGAAAGGGGAATTACTGCCGGTTATCCGTTAATTTTTGGTAGTTATTAAATGACTTATAGTCCAAGCCTTATTTTAGCTTTTTTATTGAGTTAAAACATCGGCGCTTGTATTGCTGAAGTTTAATAGCGGATTGTATAAAATTAAAAAAAAGAGGAAATAATCTTACATACAAAACAGGAGGTCTTTTATAATGGAGGCAAAAAAAACTAAAAAAAATTTTTTTCAACGTAATATTTATTATTTCGTTTTGGCGTTTGCGTTGCTTGCAGTAATAGCGCTTACTTTATATCTTGCGCTTTATGCTGGCAACAACAATTCAAACGTGTTAAACTCTAGTGGCGGACAGGTTGAAGAAGTTCCCAAAAATTCTTCTATAACCCTTCCCCCAAACGATAATTCAAATAGCGGCAATACCGATTCCGAGCCCGACGGCCCCGACGGCCCAACCGACGGCGAGCCAGACGACGGCGAGCAAAATCAGCCCGTACAAACGGTTGTTTCTTTCGTTATGCCGGTAGAAAACGCAACGGTTATTTGTGATTACACTGCAACCTCGGTAGTTTATAATCAAACGTTAAACATTTATACCGGGCATTTGGCAATAGATTTTGCGGCAGATATGGGCAGTGAGGTTAAGGCTGTTTACGGCGGTAAGATTGAAAGCGTAGTTACCAGCTATTTAACGGGCACTACCATTACGGTGTTGCACGATAATGATATTAAAACCGTGTATAATAGTGTGGATGCTCGCGAGGATTTAGTAGCGGGTATGAGCGTTAATCAAGGCGAAGTAATTGGCTACGTTTCAGATAATAACAAGCAAGAATATAAAGACGGCCCTCATCTTCATTTTGAGGTTCACGAAAACGGAAGCAAGGTTTCTCCTTATAAATATTTAACGGTTGATGAAAAATAGCAAACCGTAATAAATAAAAAATTCTTACAGTAAAATTATTGTGAGGATTTTTTATTTTATGAAAAAAATTTTTGTTTTTTTATTGGTATTTTCACTTATTAGCGCCGTTTTTTGCGTTAGCGGCTGTAAAAAAGATGAAGAGCAATTGGCCACTTGTGCCATACTCGACGTAAAACTGCAAAATCAAGTATTGAGCGGTAGCGTTTTATATAACTGCAATAACGGCAGTGAGTATTCGCTATTTCATCTTTACCCAAACGGCATTTTTTTAAACGCTCCCATTTTGACGCTAACGGTAACTCAAGTTTTTATTGACGACCAAAAAAGTAATTTTGAATTGGTGGAGGAGGGCTGTTATTTAAAGGTTCAAAATCCTAAAAATCAAAAAAACTTTAAAATTATTATTTATTTTGAAACGCTTTTAAAAGAGGATAACGGCAGATTAGGAATTGCAAACGGGATTTTTAACTGTGCGTTTTTTTATCCTATTCCATGTGTGCTACAAAACGGAGAGTATCAAATAACTCGCTATACGAAGTGGGGCGATCCTATATATCAGCCCTTTTTAGATATGGAGGTTAGCTTAACCCTTCCTTCCGTTTACGTAGTTGCGTGCGGTTTTAACAGTAGTGGAGTGCAACTGTTTGAAGAAGAAACAACCTATTATTATAGCGAAAAAAAGGTTAAAAGTTTTGCCTTTTCGGCATCTGAAAGTTTTTCGGTAACAAGTAAAAAGTGGGGCAATAAGCGCGTTAACTGTTATTTTATCGATGAACTAGATGGTGAAAATACCGTTGATTTTATAATATCGGCATTAAATTTTTATACTCAAAGGGTAGGCGAAAGCCCGCGTGAAAATTTTTCGGTGGCGGTAAGCGATTACAGCAGTGGCGGAATGGAATATTCGGCGTTTTGCGTAGTAAAAAACAGTAAGGACAAAAGTAACTTTTTATACGCACTTGCACACGAGTTGGCTCATCAGTGGTTCGCTCACGGAGTGGGTAATAACGAGTTTGCTCACGGTTATTTCGACGAGGGGCTTTGCGAATATTTAACTGCCAAATTTTTAAGTGAATATTACGGTAAAAATTACTACGGACTTTATATAGGTTATGCAGCGAGCGCGTTAAGCGGATACAAGGCGGCGTGCACTAGATTGAATATTGAATTCAACGGAAAACTTGCTAGAGATTTAAGCTCATTTAAAAATTCTGAAGAATACGTGGTAATTGCATACCGAAAAAGCTTACTTCTTTTTAACGAGATAGAAAAAGAGGTTGGTGAAAAAAAATTCTTCGAGGCGTTGAGTAAATTTTATAGTAAGTATAAATATAAAAACGCTTCAATGGAACAATTTATAAATTGCTTTAGCACAAAAAGAGCAAAGATTAAAAAAATAGTAAATTCTTTTTAAAAGGTAAAACTCGCTTGCAATTAAATTTAAAGGAGTGTATAATAAATAAAAGAAGAAAATGAA
>JAFTIY010000072.1 GCA_017456665.1 Clostridia bacterium
GCCCCTTTTGGTAAAGGGTAATTCCCCCGCGAAACGGGGGAAATGTCTGTTTGCAGACAAAGGGGGCGCGCCGCGCGTAAGCGGCTGTCGCGCTAGCGATTGGGGGATCGCAGCCCCTTTTGCTCAAAAGCCACCTTATAACGCGATTAACGGCTTATTTAGCGCAAAATAAAAGCCCAAAAATTTGGGCTTTTTTATTATTTTTATTCAACGTAACCATCTGGGTTTTTTAATTGCCAGTTAAGCTGATCTTTACACATTTCGTCTACCCCCCTTTTTATCTAAAAAGTATATAAGCCTTAATTTTTTAACTAGTTTAAGTAGCAGAGCTTTTTTTTAACAAAAATTATAAAATTGCGTTGAAAAAGAAAATTGGTTATGCTATAATTATTTGCGAAAGCCACTATTATAAGGAGTAAAGCATGAAAAAAGTTATACGTAAAGGGGTTTTTGAAACTAACAGCTCAAGCACGCACGCCGTTTCTTATTCACGCCATAACGGAAGCGAAAAAACCGAAAAGAACGCAACCTACGAAATTCGCACCCCCATAAATAAATTGATTTTTTTACAGGCCTTAATTAATAATTGCGAATATTCGTGCAGCGACTACGACGAAAGCGATTATTTAGATCTTGAAGAATTTTTCGATGGCGATCAGCAATTAATTGAGATGTTAAAAAATACACCAGATTGCTTTTTAAGCGCAAAAGACCGCGTTTTGCTCTTTAATAAAAAGGTAAGAGAGCTATTTTGCACAATGGCAAACTGCACTCAAGAGCAGTTAGATCAACAAATTGAAGAAATTACCGGCGGTTACGGTGTTAAATGCCACCACTTTTTTGAAAACGACGTTTTAAACGATTGCACTTGCGATTTGTGCACCTACTATTCGCTTAGCGAGGTTATTGGATTAGACGAGCTAGAAAACGATGAAAAACAGTTTGAAAAGGTTGCGGCAGAATTTTTATCTGATAAATATAAATTCGTTCTTCAAGAATATTGGAACGGATGTATTTTAATGACTAACGGCGAAATTTATTAATATGTGTTGCGACCAAAACCAAAAAACGGTTATTTGTACTTACGTAAACGGCAATTATACCGTTACGCTATATTCAGACGGAACTAAGCAAAAGGTTACTAATGAAGATAAGTTTATTGCCGCTTTTCCCGATAGTATCGACCTTAAAATTACCAATCGTTGCGATTTAGGTTGCCCAATGTGCCACGAAAGCTCTACGCCAAACGGCAAACACGCAAACCTTTTGCACCCCATTTTAAACCAATTGCCGGCAGGAATAGAACTAGCAATCGGGGGCGGAAATCCCCTTTGCCATCCCGACCTAGTTCCCTTTTTGCAAAGGATGAAAAAACAAGGTGTAATTTGCAATATTACCGTTAACGAAAAACATCTTGAGGTTTATTACGATAAAATTGTTTCGCTTATTAACGATAAACTGGTACACGGCGTTGGCGTTTCGATAAACAAGTGCTCTCAATTTGCCCTTGATTTTTTAAAAGAGCAGCCAAACGCTGTGGCACACGTTATTTGCGGTATCGTTTCGCACCCCACTTTAAAAAAACTGCAAGATTGCAAGGTTTTGTTTTTGGGCTATAAAATTAAAGGCAGAGGAAAAAATAATCTCAACCCCGATTTAGTTAACAACCTTTTATGGCTAAAGAAAAAAATTAGCAGATATCTATATTCGTTTAACACCGTTTGCTTCGATAACCTTGCTATAAGGCAACTAAAAATAAACGAGATTATTGATAAAGAGCAATTTGATAATCTGTTTATGGGCAACGACGGCGAGGGATCTATGTATATAAACCTCGTTGAAAAAAGCTATTCTGTTAGCTCTACCTCAGCAAATACCTACCCGCTTAAAGATGATATTTATAAAACGTTTGCGCACGTAAAAAGCTGCGCCGAATAACTATTCTACTCTTTTATTAGCGCATCAAAAAAATACAAGCAGCCTACCGCTTAAATAAAGCAAGTAGGCTGCTGTTTTTTATATTTATTACTCAAAACTTAATAAAAATTTATCAAAAAGTGGGGCTATAGCGCGATTAACGCCCATTTTGCTTATAGCAAAATTTACTTAAACGGTAATGCAAAACAGCGCGTTTTTCTTTTCGTTAACGATTTTTTCTACGGTACGGCAAATTTTTTCGCGAAAGGCAGATTTCATTCCGCCGGCCTTGTCAAAAATTTCTTCGCTTACAAAGCTGTAAATGGGGCGACCGAATAAATCTACCTGCATAATGCCTTGCGGATTTTCTTCATACTGCCTTTTTAGCATTTGAACGTAATCGTTGCATTGCCTTTCTTTGCCTACCACAGAGTTAACCTCCGCCCCTATTTGAACTCTAACTATATGAAGTGAGGGGGCGGTTGCCTTTATTTTTACCCCGTATGAATTGCCCGATTTTACCATCTCGGGCTCGGCAAGCGAAATTTCTTCTTCACAAGGCGAAACTATGCCGTAGCCCGTTTGCTCTGCCTCAGCCAAAGCGCCTTTTATCTTTTCATACTGTTTTTTAGCGCGCGATGCACCTTGCACAAATCGCATTAACGAATATTCTCCCTCTATTTGCTCCCCCGTTAAAAGCGAAAGCTGCAAATAGTATAAATCCTCTTTGGGCGTAACCGCTATTTTAACCCTTCCCTCGCCCGAATCTATCTCGCACGAAATGGCTAAAACGTAATTTAATTTTTCGATTGCACTTTCGATAAGATGGCAATCTTTCATGCGCTTAATCTTTGGCAAAACTTCGCGCAAAGCGGTTAAAAGTGGGGCTATAGCACCGTTATCGGCACTTAACGTTCTCATCCAGTCGGGTAAAACAACCGAAACCGTTTGCACCGGGAACTGCATTAATACGCCCGATAAAATTTCGCCTATATCTTCTTCAGTTAAGTTTTGCAGATTTTTACAAATTACTCCGCAATCGTATTTTTTATTTAATTTTTCTTCTAGCGCCTTACTTTCTTCACTATCGGGATTAACCGTGTTTAACACCGTAATAAAGGGCTTACCTATTTGTTTTAACTCTTTAATAACTCTTTCTTCTGCCTTTTCGTAGCTTTCGCGCGGGATGTCTGTAAACGAACCGTCGCACGTTACCACTACCGCAACCGTTGAATGATCGCAAATTACCTTGCGCGTTCCAATTTCAGCCGCCTCTTCAAAGGGAACGGGCTGCTCGCTCCATGGGGTTTTAACCATGCGAGGCTTGCCTTCCTCCTCGTGCCCTACCGCGCCGTTTACCATATAGCCTACGCAATCGATAAGCCTAACCCTTGCCTTTGTTCCGCTTGCGGTTTTTACTACTGCCGATTCAGAGGGCACGAACTTTGGCTCAGTTGTTGTAACCGTTTTTCCTCCACCAGATTGAGGTAACTCGTCGGTTGCAACCGCGCGCTTATTTTTGCCGGTTATGTTTGGCAGTACTGCAAGCTGCATAAACTTACTTACAAAGGTTGATTTACCCGTTCTTACCGGGCCGACTACGCCGATGTACACGTCGCCGCCGGTGCGTTTTTCGATATCACTGTAAATATCGTATTTTTCCATAAAACCTCCTACGGCACACGGCCGCTATTCGTTGATTTATGTATATGCTTTTGCAGCGCTTGGTATTCCAAAGGTTAAAAATTTGCGGTTTTTTTCTGCTCTTTGTAAATTGCTTACTAATACAAAAATAAGTTGACAGCAACTTTAAAATGGTATACAATATAGTTAGGACAATGCCATAACGGCAAACAACGGGGTGCTTCGCGCAAATTGCGCGTTGCTGAGATTATACCCATAGTATCGGGCGCGGTAATTCACGGCCGAGAAAAGTATTTTTTCGCGCCCCTAATTTTTTAGGAGGTGTTTTTTTATGTCCTATAATTTATTATTTTTATCTACTTTGGTAAGCGAAGAGTTTACCGACACCGCGGCAATTATTGCAACCGCGCTAATTGCCCTACTTTTGGTTATTATAGCTTTATTTACCGCAAGAAAAAAGCTTAACACCAAAGAAATTGTTTATGCAGGAGTTGCGATTTCTGCCTCGTTCGTGCTTTCGTTTATAAAATTTGCCCCCGTTCAGTACGGCGGATCTATAACGCTTGCATCCTTCGTTCCGTTAATCGTTTACTGCTACTTTTTCGGCTTTGTTAAATCGCTTTTGGCAACCTTGATTTACGGACTTTTACAGTTTATTCAAGACCCTTACGTTTTAACTCCGGCAACCTTTGCTTTAGATTATTTGCTGGCGTTTGCGGCAATAAGCGTTGCGGGATTGTTTAAAAACAATCAAGGCATGAGCGCACTTAAAACCACCCTTTGCGTTTGCTCGGTTTATTTAACGCGCTTTATAATGCACTTTATTTCTGGCGTTATTTACTTTAACGAAGGAATGGTTTGGGCAAATCTCCCCGCTAACAGCGCAATCGGGTATTCACTCCTTTATCAAGTGGTTTATTTAATTCCCGATATGATTATTTGCCTTGTAGTAATGCTTATAATAAACCAAAGCGGAATTTTGCAAAAAATAAAACCAAAAACCAATTAAACTAACAAAAATCGGCCTATAAGTCGATTAACAGCATTTTAAGCAGTGCCATTTAGCACTGCTTTTTATTTTTTAAAGTGGCAAAAATAAACGCAAAACGCGATATAAAGCATATACACACTCATCTTTTTAACCATTAATTTTACAAAAGCGCTTAAATTAAAAAAACTGCCAATTTTTATAAATGCACCTAGCGTAAAAAAAATAATTTAAAAATAATCTTTTTGTTTAAAGTGCCTATAAAAACCGCAGTTGTTTTTTTATATTTATGCCGTTAATCGCCTTATTGCCCGGCTTTTTAATTTTTCACAATAAAAAAAGCCCTAAGGGCTGTAATCGGAAACCGCCGCCTAATTTACGGAATTTGGACAAGCGGCGGTTAACCGACAGTCAAAAAACGGTAATTGCGCGTACCCGTTTTTTGCCGCTTTAATTTGCGCCTTATGCGCAAAGATAAATTCAAAATCGACTTAGCAATTTTACCACTAAAGCACAAATATGTCAAACACTATTATACTTAAAAGTTAATTTTAATTATTTTTTTAATAAAATACACTTTTGCGCGTTTGTGGACAAAAAAAACTAAAAATTCCAATTGTTTTTTGTGCAATTTACGCTTTTTTGCGTAATTTATATAGTTCTTCGGCAGCCAAACGCGTTTTGCTTACAACACCCTTTTGTTTGGGGAAGCAATAATAAAGGGCCTTATCGTCGCCTATGCAGATAACGTCGTCTATTTCGTACCAAAAGTAATCGGCATACAGCCCGTAAGATGATAGCGGGCTTTGGCTGTAGTTAAGCTCGCCGTTTGCCCCGGTAAGCTCAAAGCCGTTGCCGTTATGAATAAGCCTGCCCTCGCCAATCATATAAATTGCATTATAATCTACCATCATTCCGATTTTTACCTCGGTATCAAGCAAATAGTCGCCCTTTTCTAACTGCTCTTTTACGCAGGCGCGCTGCCACTTATACCAATCGGGAATATGACTAAAATGCGTTTTACCGCTTTTGGCCTCAAGTTGACCGTATTCATTCATATAGTAGCTTTTGTTGCAATGCGTACAAGTAAGTTCGCACCCCTTGCCTACCAAATACCCCTCTTTATTACACGATGGGCACTTATATAAAATGCGTTCTAATCCCTCTGCCCTAAAGGGCTCTGTAACTGCAATTTTATTTTGAAGCTGATGGGCAAAGTTATCAAAATCAAAAGCTTTGTCGAGCGCCTCTTCTATTTGTTCGTTTGTTTTTTCATTAATTTCTTCCTTATTTAATAAACAGTAAAGATTTGCACTTACGTCAACCTTACGCAGCCTTAAACCGTTATAAAGAGGATCACGCAAAAAAGCCCCTTCTGTTTTTATCATAATAACGGGAACACCCATTTTTTTGATAAGAACGCCCAATTTGCGCGGTAACGGAGTTGCGCACCCGTCAAACGAATAACTCGCCTCTGGATACATTAAAACGTGATTGCCCTTTGAAAAAGCATAGCTCATATCGCGAATGAGGCCTATATCGGTAACGAATTTGCGCGTGGGAATGCAGCCCAGCCTGCGCATAAACCAGCGCTTGCCTATAAAACCGTCTGACGTGCAAACTATGTTATACGGGCGCGGATATATCAGTTTAGAAACTATTTTAAGGTCGATAAAGCTTGAATGATTCATAAGTATTAAACAAGGCCCTTTATCCAACTGCCCTTGATCGTTAAAGGTATATTTAAAATTCACCTTTAAAAGATCAAGCCAAGCAAGTATTCTTACTATAGTGCTAAACAGTAGCCACGGCCTTTTGGGGTTTAACCGCTGTGGCCTTTTTATTTGCATAACCTTTTGATAACTTAAACTTTTTTGCCGTATTTTCATTAGTAAATCTTCCTTCCTTTTCTTGCTACTATTGTAGCACACCTTTTTAGCAATTGCAACCCCATTTTTTAAATTTTACAGCATATTTGCCTTTTTTACAGTTGCGCAAACATAAAAACCGTTAATATATTAGCCTTTTTACCTAATTTATTTTATTATAAAAAAAACTATAAAAAAACAGCAATTAAAAAACCAAAAACAAAGCAAAAAGCCGCCTATAACGCGATTAACACGCAATTACACAAAAAGCGCCCCTTTAAAAACGGACGCTTTTTCTATTAATTAACAAATATTTTTTGATACAATCCTTAAACCACCCTTTTTTATCCTACAAAATTTATAAAGGACTAAATGCAACAGTTAAAGCTGTAACGGCAATTTTTTACCGAATAAAACCGCCTATAACGCGATTAACGGCACTTTTGCCATGTTTGCAAATTATTTAAAGCTATTTAAAAAATCTATACGCCAGCTTTAAAACTATTCTGTTTTCTGCATTAACGTAATCTTTAATTATTTGCTCTTTTTGCTCCTCTGTAAAAAGATTACTCGACCGATATTTAAAATTATACTCGGTGGTATAGTCAACGTCTTTTTCGCGATCAACCGAAAGCACGTCGTAGGTCATAGACTGCTCGCCGCAAATTAAATTAATAATATCATTCTCGGCCAAATATCTATATTCTTTTATGTCTTTTAACTGAAGACGTTCTAATATATCTGCTTTTGCAAAGCTTTCCATATCTACGCTAACGTTATACCTTTCTATAAGCTCTTTATCACTAACGATTAACCCTTCATCCGGCTTTTTTGTGGGGAGATTGTATTGTTTACTGTAAGGATTAGGAGTATAAGCGTATAGCGAATAGTCGTAAAGCCCCTTAAGCCCTTGAGCCTCCGCCATTACTCCGCCAAAACCGCGCTGTGAAAAAATTACCTTTTTTCCGTTATTAAAAACGGGCACGCACTTATCGAATTCTTGATGATGATATCCCGTAAACAAATATTTGTTTTTTACTATATCGTCTAAAAGTGCGTGTTTATACGCCCACGTTACGCCTGCCGTTTCAAAACGTGAATCATCATACGAAGTCCATCCAATAATATTTAACTTCATATATTTACCCCTTTTTATAAATAAAAACACTTTAGTAGTCTTTAATTATATTATATCACACAATTATTATTTTTTCATATTCTTTTATCGTTTTTTATTAAACTTACTAAAAAATTAGGCTGTGATTATTTGTATTAACTACAAAAAGTGTGGCTATAGCGCGATTAACGCACAATTAAATAAAAAAAGCGAAGTCGTTATTCTAACCTCGCTCTTTATCAAAATTATTTTTCGTTTTTGTAAATTTCTTTAAAATACTTATAAGTATCAACCTTTAATTCGCCGCAAGCTGCCTCGTCGCATGCAATAATTGCATCTTTATGAAGCTGTAACGCGCTTATCGTCCAAGCGTGGTCTACGCCGCCTTCAACGCAATGGCGCAACGCACGGGCCTTATTATGACCGCTTATAAGCAGCAACACCTGTTTAGAATCGCAAACCGTTCCAACGCCAACAGACAATGCTGTTTTAGGAACTTTATTTACGTCGTTATCAAAAAAGCGAGAATTTGCTATTAAAGTATCCTCAGTTAAAGCGCGAACACCCGTTCTTGACGTTAACGAAGTAAAAGGCTCGTTAAAAGCAATGTGGCCGTCTACTCCGCTGCCACCCATAAACAAATCAATTCCGCCGTAAGAGGCAATTTTTTGTTCGTAGCGAGCGCATTCAGCCTCTACGTCATCTACCATACCATCTAAAATATTGATATTTTCTGCAGGGATATCTATATGATTAAAAAAGTTCTCGTGCATAAAATACCAGTAACTTTGGTCGTGCTTTTTAGGTAAACCTACGTATTCGTCCATATTAAAGGTAACTACGTTTTTAAACGTAACTTTTCCCGCTTTGTTCATTTCAACGAGCTTTTTATAAACTCCAAGAGGAGAAGACCCGGTAGGTAATCCTAATACGAATGGTCTGCTTTCTTTATGGTTGTTTATAGCGTTAACAATGTGCTGTGCGGCCCATTCGCTCATCATTTGATAGTTTTCTTTGATAATTAGTTTCATATTTTTACTCCTCAATTATTAAAATTAAGTTTTATTTTATTATACTGTAAATTAACGGTTTTGTAAAGATATTTAAATTACTACCGCCCAATAATGTAAAACCGCAAACTTTTTGTATAAATCTGCGCCCATATTTTTAGTTTAAACCACAACTTAGGCAACGAACGAACCCAACTGAACGGGTAAATAATATTACTTAATTATTTTATTCGCCAAACGCATCGCCCGCGCACCAACAAAAAACGCAACGCGCAAAAAAACGTTAAAAAGTGGGGCTATAACGCGATTAACTGCACAGTTGAATATACTAAAAATTTTTAATCGGCCACGCTTAATCTATTTTGTTTTTACTTTAAGTGGCTATCTTTTTAATTTATAACCTATATAAACACAACAGGCAGAGAGCAAAAAACTCCCTGCCTGCTTTTACCGTTTATGGCTAAATTTATTATTTTGCTTTAAATCCATCAACCGTTTCAAAAAAAGCTTCGATGTTTTTCCACGGCGTTAGCGGTGGAATATCGCATCCGGACGACGGAATAAAATTGGGATATTTACTGCACTTATTAAGCAACTCAACAGTTTGCTCTTTAACCTTTTCAACAGTTCCGTCTTTTAGAGTTGCGGCGGGATCTAAATTGCCCATCACGAGAACGTTTGAGGGCATTTTTTCCATCATTTCGCCCATATCGATTGCGTTGCCATAGTGATATGCAGCCGCGCCCGTAGAAAGAATTGACTCGGTCATTTTTAAAACGTTATTACCGCAGTTGTGATATACCACGATAAAGCTATCATCTTGAACGGCATCTACTATTTTTTTTACGTATGGCGAAGAAAATTCCTCTTCAAGTGAAGGCGAAAGCATACCGGCAACAGGCTCGGCAATCACCACGCCGTGCGCACCTACCGCCTTATACGCCTTTGCATATTCGATTAAAAATTCGGTAACCTTATTTAAAACGGTTTCTATCATTTCGGGCTCGTCATAGCAATATATCATAGCCTCCGAAACGTCAATAAGGCGCGCAACCAGCGAGAATGGGCCTATCATTCCCGCCAAAACGGGACGATCGTGTATACGCTCAACCGCCTTTTTAATAGCTTCAACGTATATCCCCGAACGAGCACTGCCAACCTTTGGCACTTTTAAATTTTTTGCATCCTCGGGTTCAACCAACAGTCTGCCTACGACGGTGGGAACTTCATCATCTGAAAAATGCACCTTTGCGCCAAAGCATTCAGCTTCAACCGATAAATCCATAAAGCTTACCGATGCGTATGCATTGGTTTTTTGAGCAATTAAACGCATACCCTCAGCCTGTAATTCGCTATCTGCAATTAAATCGCGAACCGAACAGCCCAATAGCGATACGCTTGGGAATGATAAAATGGGCAAAGCCTTTTTCTTTTTAGCGGAATTAAGCTCGCTAAGCCACTCTTTCATATCTTTCTTCATATCATTACCGTTTACAAAACTCTACGGCCTTATCTGCCGCAGTTGCAGCATCTGGAGTGTATGCATCTGCTCCGATTTTATCACAAAATTCTTGAGTAATAGGTGCACCGCCAATCATGATTTTTACCTTTTCGCGAATACCTGCCTCGTTAAAGGCCTTTACAACCTCTTCCATAACGCCCATGGTGGTGGTTAAAAGGGCTGAACAGCAAATTATTGTACAGTCGTTTTCTATTGCCGCCTTAACGAACGCCTCGGGGGCAACGTCAGTACCTAAATCGATAACTTCTAACCCCTTGCCCTCTAACATCATCTTAACAAGATTTTTACCTATATCGTGAAGATCCCCTTTAACTGTTCCAATACAAACGCGACCAACAGCTTCAACCCCGTTTTCAGCTAAATATGGTTTTAAAATTTGAGTGCCCATATTCATAGCTCTTGCAGCAACTAAAACCTCGGGAACGTAAACCTCGTTGTTTTTAAATTTTTCGCCAATAACTCCCATTCCGTCTAACAGACTACCTAAAATTTCCTTTACGGCAATGCCCTCGTTTAAAGCGGTTTGAACGAGTTCTTTTACTACCTTTGCCTTGCCTTTTTGTAGGTTTTCAGAAATATCGTTTAAAATTTGCATTTTTATCTCCTTGCGTTTTAACGTAATAAACTGTTTTTAATTGTTTTTGTAGCGTTACTTTTAATATTTTTTAAATTCGTTTAACATTGCTATTACGTTTTCAGGTGGAACGTCTTGCGGGATGGCATGTGTTGGAGCAAGAATAAACCCACCGCCCTTTTTCATAATTGCAACCGTTTTTTTAATAATTTCTTTTAGCTCTTCAGGCGTTTTATTCGTTAAATCTTGTTGAGTAGAAATCGTTCCCCAAAAAGCTAATCTATCTCCGTACTTTTCTTTAATTTCGGTTAAATTATATATTTCGGGTTGAACTGTTTGGTAGCAGTCTAATCCTATTTCTATTAAATCTTCAAATATTTCTTGAATATCGCCACAAGAATGTTGAAGCACAAACTTTCCGTTCTTTTTTGCACGAGCATACATTTTTGCCATTCTTGGTTTAATAAACTCACGCCATAAAGGAGCACCCATTATCATACCCCTTTGCTGCCCCCAATCATCGCCAAAATAAATACCGTCAAATGGATATTCATTAAAAATATCAATAACTTTAAGATTAAACTCGCAAATTTTATCCAATAATTCGTGAACAAACTCTTTGTCTGTAATCATATATATCAATGCATCTTCCATGCCCAAATAGCTCCATAAGCGTTCAAACATAGAAAATCCGATTCCAACAAAACAGAATTTGTCGCCCTTTGTTTTAAGTAAATTTTCGCATTCTTCCCTTATTCTTTTTTCGTTTAAATAAGGCGTGGGATATAAAGAGATATCCGGTTCGCTAATAACAGGATTATCCACTACCCCAATATCTTTATCTGCCCCACTTCTATTCCAAGTAACCCCAAAATCATCTTTAAAGTGCTCTTTTTTATCTGGTAGTTCGGTTGGATATCCCCAATATTGAGCATAATGTAAATATCCTTCATACTCATCAAAAAAATTCTTATCTTTAGTATAATTTACCATATTTTCATACTCTTGTAAGGTAAATTCAGCATGATATGGCACGTTTAAAGTTTCTTTATGTAAAAGGGCTTGAATAACTATTTCTCTTTTAGTCATAACTTTCTCCTTATTAATGTTTAGCAAGTTACTTTATGCAAATTTTACCCTCTTTTAACTCAAAGGGATAAATAACGGCGTGAACGTTTTGCCAACCCTCTGTTTTACCTTCATCAAACATATGAAAAGCAATATAATCGGTTTTTCCGTCAGAAAAAACAGAGCAGTGGCCCGGACCGTTAAATCCATCAGCCTGAGAAAGAATAGGCTGCGGATGCTTAACCCAACTTTCTCTCTTCATTGGGTCTTCCCCAACTAAAGTTAACATACCTATACAGTAATTATTCCAATTTGAATGTGAACAGGAATAAAAAATATGAAGTTTATCTTCTTTTATATATGCACACGCCCCTTCGTTAATATAAGGAACGTTGATACCGTCGCAGTTCATTCTCTCCCATTCGTGATCGGGCTCAGAAATTAATACTCTTTCGGAAGAGATCGTATAAGCATCTTTCATTTTTGCTATATACATATTTTGGCAAACGTTTTCGTTGCCCTCCCAACCGGACCACATCATATACATAACGCCCTTCCATTTAAAAACGGTGGCGTCTATCGCCCATTTATCCGGTTTTGCAAATATTTTGCCTGCCATTTTATACCTATCGGTGGGATTATTGCTACCGTTTTCTAACACGTACATACGGTGATTATAATTGTCCCCATCGTCACAAGCAACGTAAATATAGCATTTTCCATCAATTACGTGTAGTTCAGGAGCCCAAAGCTCTTTACTATATTCTTTATTTTTTTCAGGCACGTATACTACGGTAGGATTTGCAGTTAACAACCCTTCTACCGTAGAAGATTGCGTAACGCAAATTTGCTCTGCATCATTAGTAAAGCAATGATAAAAACTTCCGTTATGAAAAATTACCCAAGGATCGCGAGCCTCATATCCGCCACTTTTCTTTAATAACATACTTTAATAGCTCCTTTTAAATATAGTAATACCAAAATAACGTTGTTTTCGCTATAAAATTCAAACAAAAACAACGTTATTAGGCTTGCTTGATATAAACGGGCTATATAGCTGAATACAGCCCGTTTATCAACTAATTAATTAGTCTTCTTTTCTCTTTTTTAATAAAACTGCGATTGCACCTAAGCCAATAGTCATAGCTACAGATCCGCCGAGTGAAGACTTACAGTTTGAAGTGGTACCTGCAGGAGAGCTGGTTTGGCCACCTTGTGCTGCAACGTGTTCGATTTCGAAGGTTGCGGTTAATTGTTTGTTTGCATTAAATTCTACAGTAACAACGTAATTGCCAGCTTGTTCAGCATCATAGCCTTCGGGCATTATGATCGTGTATTCGTTAGAAGATAAGGTTTGTTTTGAACCATCGTTATAAACAGCTTTAACAACTAATTCTGCAGTATTTAAAGTTTCGCCAACGTTTAATTGAGTTTTAACGTCTGCACTGTTAACTTCTAATGAAACTACTTCTTTTTCTGCTTTAACAACAACATCAAAAGTAGCGGTAACTTCTTCTGCGCCGATTACTTTTACGGTAATGGTATAAGTTCCGGGTACGTTAACGTCATAACCTTCGGGGTAAACGATTTGATATTCATTGAAGTTTAACGCTTTAACTTCTTCGCCGTATTTAGCATTAACTGCTAATTTAGCTTCGTTAAGAGCTTCGCCACATTCAAGTTCGAGATTCATGTTTGCAAGATCGAGTTCGATTGCATCGGGGGTAACGAACTTCGCAAGATTAAATCCGTTAAAGTCAAACGCACTTTCTGCACCTGAACAGATAATAGACATTTTTTGTAAGCCAGCTTCAAGATTTACTAAAACTGCCGTTTTGCCTTCTGCATCAACGGTTACTTGTTGTTGTTGATCGCCGATAGCTAACGTAAATTTCTTTTCTTCGGTTAATTCTGCAGTGTTGAAAGTAAATTGATATTTACCTGCTTCAGCTACGTCGAGATAGTAAGAAAGCATGCGGTCGGTTTCTTTACCCATCCATACGCCCTTAGCCATTGAGTCGATACCGTAACGGATACCGTCTTTTGCTTCATAGGTAGCTTTTAATTGAGCGTCGATAGCACAAACTTCAAATTCATCCCACCAAATTGAATATTGGTTTTGAGTTTTAATTACTATTTCGTTTTCGCCCTGCTTAAGATCTAATTCGAAGATATAAGGATTGCCGCCGGTTGAATGGAGGTTTACTTCACGAGCTTCACCGTTTACGGTTAAGGTTGCGTTATCGTAGTCGTAATTGTTTGCCATTGCATACGATTTAAATAAATACTTACCTTCAGCACCGGTGTTGTTAATTTTAATGGTCATGGTAACCTGTCTGTTTTCAGAAGCACCAGCACCGTTTGAACCAATTCTAAAGTAACCGTCAGTTTGTATTGTATTTTCAATGATATAGAAAATTCTTCCTGCACATTCATCAGTTCCTTCGCCCTTGATGCCTGCATTCATATAGTATGAAAGCTTGCCAGTGCCATTAACACCGTCAAATTCAACTACCTTACCTTCGTATTCAGTACCTTCGAGACCAACTACTATGGTATAGCTTGCCTTTAAATCAGAATCTACCATTTCAACAACAACTTCTTTAGAGCCAAAGTCTCTTACGTTGGGGGTAGAAACAGTATATTGATCAGCGGTAAGAGCGGTTTTTTGAGTGCCTTGTACGTAGTATACAACAAGTCCTTCAGCAGAGAATTCTCTATCGGGGTTGTATGTAGTTTTAACGTTCGAAGTATCAATCTCAAGGTAAATTTCTTGTTTTTCTTCAATCGTAATTTGGTGCATCCACCAGTTACTTACGTATACGCCGTCAGCCGCACTTGCATCTAACTCTTCTGTTTTTGCTGCGTTAACGTAGGTTAATTGGTTTTCAATTTTAAGAGTGTTTAAACCTTCTTTTAAGGTTACGTTAAAATTGTTCCAAGAGTCGCCAGACCAACCTGCAGCGGTTGAGAATGAGTAATAGGGCTTACCGTCAAAGGTAAGAACTTGATCGTTTAAGGTGTATTTAGCGCGGTTAGCTAAACCGTTACCTGCCATAACTGCAAAGCCGAGAGTGTATTCACCAGCTTTAGGCGCAATAATGTTATAAACAGCACCGCCCTGTTTGCCGTAATCTGCTGCGTTATCAAATGCGTTAAGACCTAAAACGTCGTGACCAATAGCGGCATCACCAAAATGTTGAGCAATGATACCCATAGGATAAGTCATCTTCTTGCCTTCTATGGCATGAATTGCATTCATTTCGGGAGATACACAAAAACTATAGAACCAAGACGTGTAGTTCTCGCCCATCGTAAGAACGAGCGTATTCATTCCTTTTACAAGAGTTACAGGTAATACCGTAACGTCGGCAGGAGCGCCGCTTTTTAAGATTTTATTATCTTTAATGTTTACGTCTACAGCTTCTCCACCGTTTACAACGAGTTTTGCACCGCCGGTAGCACTGTCGTAGCATTCAACGTATAAATAAAGATAAGCAGTGCCTTCTACGGTAGAATCAATCTTGAACGTCATTGCAAGATTGCTTCTTTTATCACCACTGTTTGAGCCGAACGGATGAGAACCCGTACCGCAATCCATCCAAGTACCTGCATAAGCACCAAACATCCAAGCAGCACCGTCTAAACCAGCGTATGCTTGCATACCGTAACGGATAGTGGGTGTGCCATCGTAAGCAATCGCATAAGCTTCGGTTTTGGGAGCTTCGGTATTGATAATTGAAGTGTCGTTATGAGTAGGCTTAACCTCCTCAACTACTTCGTCTTCAGCATGAGCAACTTGATTGGTTGCCATACTTACTGCGCTACCTGCAAGGCAGGCAATTGCTAGCGTTGCTAGCAACATAGCTAAGATTTTTCTCATTTTTATTCCTCCATATTTTTTTACAGCTTATAGCTGTTAGAGCCTTTATTTACTGAATACAGAGTTGCCCCCGTAAACTTCAATACGTTCAATTTCGATATCTTCGAAAGAGTTAAGAATAAGCTTAAATTCGTGAGTACCGGTGCCTGCATATAAGTATGCAATAGCACAGTTACCTTCGTTATAGTCTGCATTTGCTCCTTGTGCGGGAAGAGGTATAGTGCCGATATCTTTGCCGTCGATTTGCATTTCAGCAATTGCTAATGTTGCGGTAGGATTTTTATAATAAATCTTAAACGTTTGATATCCTGCCATACCTTCGAAGTCAAAGCGGAGTCCGCCCATACAAACTAAGGTAACGGTTTTTTCATTTACGGTAACGTCGGTAGATACGTAGTAATCGTTTACGTCATATTGTTGATAATATGCATCGGTTAAGTGAGTTACGTCTTCTACGTAGAAATCGTCGAAGAATAGTGAGGTTGAATAGCTATCATCAGTTCCGGGCATATATTCAATACCGATCATTTCGTTTGCTTGTTCTGCAGTGAAGTATAATTCAAGTTTTACAAATACCTCGGCAGTAATGGGGTTAATATATGAACGGTACTTGTTGCCTGCAAATAAACGCATTTCTCTATCGGCACCGCCAAGAACCCAAAGGGTTACGCGATAACGGTTACCGGGGATAAGTGAAACTTTTTGATATGCCTTACATTTTTCTTCAGTAGAAGGAGTTTCAAGCATACCGCCAAATTCGCCTAAATGCGCTTTAGCTGCGGTAGCTGCAAAGTTTGTGCCTTCATCGCCTTCAAAAGACCAACCTAAAGTATCGCCACGCTCAAAGCTACGGTTGGTAAGAGATACTTGAGGAATTTCTTCAGCTTTTTGAACTGCAACTGTGTATTTATCTTGACCGATTGAACCACCGCGTGCAACGATTTGTGCTTCTAAATTTTTAACGGTTAAGTCTGTAATTTCGTTAAAGGTTAACGTGTTGGGGAAGTTTTTACCGCAGTATGCGAAAGCGCCCCAGTAAACGCCTAACTCGTCTGAGTTAGCATTGGTGTAGTTGTGATATTTAGACTCACCGTTTATATAATCTTTATATTTTGCCGGCAAATTATTAAACCCGTGCATAAGACCGATTAAACCGCCTACGGTACAAGCCGTACAGTCACCGTCTAGACCTGCAAGTGAAGTTATCTTAACGCTCTTTTCAAAATCATTTTCGCCGTAAATTAAGCCCAAGAAAATCATACCGGCATTTGCATTAATAGAGAAACCTGCTTTGTCTGATTGATTAACAAGCTTGGGGAAAACTAATCTTTCAACAACTCCAGCACAAGCCTTTCTCCAATCAACGCCGTCTTCATAGCAGTTAACAACGTATTTATAAATTTCATAAATTTCGTTGTTTTTATCCATACGGTCAAAAGCAGCTTCTAATAGGTCTCTGGGATTATTGTACTGCCAAGCAAGTGAGTACATTAATGCACATAATTTACCTAAGTATAAGCATAAAGCATCCCCTTGTACGGGAGTAAAAATTTCAGCGTATGCTTCTGCAGACAAAGGCATGTAGGGGAAGATTGAACCAAGAGTTTCGTTTTCAATCCAAGATTCGGTTACCCAATATCCTCTATTACCATACATTCTTTGGCCGGTATAAGGTGCCATATATCCGTTGTTTCTTATAGTTGAAAGAACGGTTTCACCGCCACCAACGTCAGCAACTGAATAATGATCCCAAGCCGCCGCAATATCTTGAGCACCAAGATCAGGGCCGTAATCACGGAAAATAAATTGATTTAATACGTCAACATGCATATCATCATCTGAATACACGGTGTTATAGGTAACACGAGGATCGCAGATGGGGCCGGTACGCAAAGCGTTAACACCGATACTACCTGAAGCAATTGCTCCGTTAGGTTCCCAATATTTATCGTCCATAGCAATGTAAGCAATCGTGCCGGGAACAACAACAGCATCTAAGGGTTTAGCGTTGTTGGTCGTTCTGCAATATTCGTAACCGCTACCTAAACCTATTGCGCTACCAGTCCACATGCCAAGTAATTTATCGCGCACGGTTTCTTTATCTAATTCAACAGTTTCACTTGATACGTAGTTTTGTCTTTCTTCCCAATTTCCTTTCATCGTACTTTTAGTTCCCTCCGTACAAGCAGCAGCAAACAACATCATGCCTGCTAATAAAAGTCCTATTGCTTTTTTCATTTTTTTTCTCCTTTATTTATTCTTTTACGCCAGAAAAGGATATTCCCTCTACAAAATAACGCTGTGCAAATAAGTATAGGAACAAAGTGGGCAAAGTAGCTATGCAAGCCCCTGCCATTTGTACACCCCATTTAGTACCTGCAGTATCGTTAAGCATAGAGATCATTTGTTGCAAAGTTTTTAATTCCATTTTGCCTGTTAAATATAACATAGGCCCGGTATAATCGTTGTATCCGCCTAAAAAGCCAAACATAAAGTTAGTAATTAGTACTGGCATAGAAAGCGGTACTTCTATTTTCCAGAAAATTCCCCACCAGCCCATGCCGTCTACCTTAGCAGCCTCTTCTAAAGAGCTGGGTATTCCAAGCATAAACTGCCTTGTGAAGAAAATCGCACTTGCCCCGCCAAACATACCGGGAACCATAAGCGGAAGCCACGTGTTGGTCCAATGCAATTTGTTGTATAGCATATACGAAGGAATCATGGTAATAATTCCAGGTATAGCCATGGTTGCAACGAAACCAAAAAAGATTTTATCTCTTCCCGGAAATTGAATTTTAGCAAACGAAAACGCCGCTAAAGCTGCCGTAAGTACGCCTACTATGGTAGAGGGAACTACCATAATAATAGTATTTCTAAAACCTATCCATAAATTTACGTACTCTGAAGCAGCAAACAATTCTTCATAATTTTTTAAAGTCCACGTTTTGGGAATCCACGAAATGGGAACGGTGAATATTTCTTTGTATTCTTTAAAAGAGGTACTTAACATCCATAAAAAAGGAAGTAAAAATATAAATCCACCAAGCACCAACATTGCATATAAAAATATTTTATAAAGAATTCGTTTTATTTTACGCTTTCTTTGCTCGCTTAAATTGTTCGGTAATGCCTGTAACGTATTATTCGTACCTTTAAACACTGTAATGCACCCACCTTTTTGAACTTATAAAGGTTGCGGCCACTAAAACGATAATGAATAGGCCGGTTAACCAAGACATTGCAGTTGCATATGTGTAATCATACCCATATTGAGAAGTGAATGCCGTTTGATAGATATAAAGAACAGGGGTTAAGGTTGAATAATCAGGCCCACCGTTATTCATAAGTTTGTATCTTGCAAAATCTGATACTGTTCCAATAATCGTAGTTACCAGTATATAAAACGTAGTGGGTGAAACACAAGGTAAAGTAATATGGAAAAAACGTTGAAAGGCGTTTGCGCCATCTATTTCTGCCGCTTCGTAATATTGTCTGGGCGCATTTTTAAGCCCTGCAATATACATAACCATACCACCGCCAATCCCCATCCAAATACCTTGAATAATCATAGAGATCATAGCAACCTTGGTATCAATTAACCACCCTACTTTATCTAATCCTAAACTCGTTAGTAATCCGTTAAGTATTCCAAAGTCATAGTTATATACCCATTTCCATACTAACGTTACAGCTACGGATGAACAAAGGGAAGGAATGAAAAATAGTGCCCTAAAGAATGTAACGCCCTTTACCTTTGCAGTTAACAATAAAGCTACACCTAACATAACCGCAATTTGAAGCAGTACACCGCCAAGAGCGATGCAAATATTTCCTAATGATTTAAAGAAAAGTTCATCTTCTATTGCGCGAGCATACCCTTCAAAACCTATTAAGTTAATTTCACCCGTAAAAAAATCATATTCAGAAAAGGATAACACTAAAGAAAACACAATGGGGATCAAACTAAAAAGCATAAACCCTATTATTGGAGGGGCAATAAATAAATACCCCGCTAAATAATCTTTTTTCTTTATTGAAGAACCTTTCATTCTAATACCTACTCGTTAATTTACAAAAAGTTGAGGATCGCTCTTTTTAATAGCCGCATTTACTTGCTTGCTTACGCTAGTCATTAATGCTTCGTAGCTTGCAATTTCGCCTGTGAAGTATAAACTTAATTTAGATTCAAACGTTTCGATCCAGTTAGAAGAAGTTAATCTTGCAGCGTTATTAATACGTGCAGTCTTTGCCATATTGAAGAAAACGTTTGCGCTTGCTTCATCTAAAACGCTACCGTTAGTTTGAGGATTAGCAAATGCTTCTTCAGTAATTAACGACATTCTGCCGGGTACGTTATAGTTAAGTTCATTCATAATGCGATAGCCTTCTAAACTGGTTAAATATTGAATAAGCTTCCACGCCATTTCGCCATTTTTACAGTTTCTGCTTACGCCGTAAACAATATTATAGAACCAGCCTACGGATTCGCCTTTAGTTCCGTCTTCTTTTACAACTACAGGCATAGGAATGCAGTAATAATCCATATTAGCTGCATCGTAGTTGGGAACTAGCCAACGACCGCTCCAATACATTGCAATACGGTCGGTCATAAACATACTCATTTCATCTTGACTTGAAGCCGAAGAAGCGGGAGTATAGGGAGCGCAATAATCTTCGCTGCCCTCGGTAACCATTGCTTTTGAATATTCAAAAACTTCTTTTAAAACTTCACTTTCGGTGTTTAACTGATAGTCTTCAGTTAAAATATCGTCGCCTGCAGACCAAACGTAAGATTCCCAATAAACACGGTTTGTTCCGTAAATATTGTACTCGCTGTTGTTAGGATCAAGTATTGTTAACTTTTTAGCAACGTTTAAATACTGTTCATAAGTCATAGGATTAACTTGATCGGTTACTAATTTGTATTCTTCTTCGGTTAAATCCCCTCTTTCTTTTGCTGCGTTAACGAGTTTACGGTTTACGAATATACCGTTTACACCCATATCTTTAGGTAATGCAAATAAATCACCACCGCCACGAACGCCCGCTTGGGTATCGAAAGAATACATTTTGATAAGTTGAGGCCAATAATCCGAAGTGTCAAAGTTATCTCTTTCTACAAGAGGTTGAACTGACTGTAAAGCACCGGCCTTTGCCCAGCTGCCAAAGTCAGGACTTTCCATTTGAATAACGTCAGGTGCAGTACCGCTAAGCAGTTGAGTATACAAAACGTCCATATCGTTAATGGTAACTTTTTCAACCTTTATTCCGGGATTTTGCTTTTCAAAGCCGGCAATTAACTTATCCCAAAGCTGTAATTCTACTTGACCGCCACCAACGTGGAAAGAAACGGTACCCGTTGTAGAGCCAAGGTTGTCCATAATGTTAAGGCCTTTATATTTAAAGCCGCTGCCACTGCCGCCGGTACCGGTTGAATCGCCGTTATTCGTGCTACAAGCAGCTACGCTAAATAACATTACTAAAGAGCATAAAATGCTTAAAAATTTAATTGATTTTTTCATTTTCGTCCTCCCAATCAACACGCTCAATTATCTATTTTTTCTATTTAAATAAATAACTGCTAAACCTAAACCAATTACAGCAAAAGGAAGGCTTCCTACAGATGAAGAGCATCCGCTTTCCGTCGTTTCGGCAGTTTCTTTTGCCTTAACGTAACCGTCCTCTTCTTCCCCAAACGCGTCGCCCATTTCTACGCTTACGTTCGTGCCGTCTTTATACTCTTCAACCTTTGAACCGATATCTACGAAGTCAATTTCTACGTAATTACCTTTAACTCTAATAAAATCGCCAACCTTTAAGCCAACGTTTGTTACTAAAGTGCCTTCTTCTTCAAACACACCCCAATCGGTTATGTGTTCTGTAAGATAATCTTCATAAAGTTGTAATCTACCGTGTCTGCCGTAAGTTCCTGCTAAAACAGTAATCTTTGAACCCTCTAATTGAGTTGCGTAACGAATCTTAATTTCGTAAGTGCCGTCTTCAGTAATTTTAACGGGAATATCAACGTAACAACTGTCGTTATCAAAGCTTCCTACGAAGCCTCTGTTTGAGTAATAATCGTTGCCGTAATCGTTAAGATATCCTGCACCCTTTCTGATTGCGTTAATAACTATTGCTTCTTCAGCTTCGTAACGGGTGTAGCCTTCTGCTGCAGCGGGAGCAGATCCCTTCTTTTCGCCGCCTTGCTTCCAATCGCCTACTTTAGAACCGATTTCGATAAAGTCAAGTTGAGCAAAGTTTTGTCCGCGTTGAATTTCAATAGTATTTTCGCCTTCATGTAACGAAACCAAACCAACAACTAACGCGTCTTTTGTAAAGTTACCCCAGCCATACTTAATATCGCAACGAACTGCAGAATAATATCCTTCATTGTTAAAAATACGTAAGGTTGCTGCAGCAAAAGAAGGTTCTATAGCGTATGCTAAACCTATTTCGTATTCGCCGTCTGCCGATACCGTAACGGTAAATTTAACTTTACTCGTAGAAAGGTCGAGGTTGCCAGCATATCCGCTTCCGGAAAATACGCCTGAATCATATACAACACCGTCTGTAATTTCTGCTTCTTCAGCTTCGTAACGGGTAAAGCCTGCAGAAGGTTTACGAATGTCGTTATCGGTGGCAGAAGAGTCGCGGTAATCACCAATTCTCTTTCCTACTTCGATATAGTCAAGCTCAACGTAGCCGTTGCCTTTACCTACCTTTAAGCTGTTTTCGCCGGCATTTAAGCTTACGCTGGTTACAACTAAAGGAGTTATGTTAAACTTACCCCAATCAGAAACGTACGGGCATTTTACGTCTGCAAACAATCCCTTATCGTTGTACACTTTTAACGTTGCACCGCTCATAGCTGTTGCATAACGCAAATAAAGCTCGTATTCGCCTGACTCTTCTACCGTTACTTTAAAGATAATTGCAGAATCGGGATAGTCGATACATCCAATAAAGCCACTACCCGAATAAACTCCGTAATCGGCCTCTGTTCCTGAGCCTTTAAGTGTAACGGCCTTAAGATCTCCGTCTTCGGCTTCATAGCGCGTTCCAAAAGATTCCTCAAAAGGATCTTTTTCAACTGTAGAATCTTCCTCTTCTTGTACGGTGCCATCTTCGGCGGCTGCTTTAACAAACGCAGAAAAAGGTGCGCTAACCAAGAACGTAAACGCTAAACACATAAGCGTTACTAAAAGAAGTACTCTTTTTTTCATTTTTCTTCCTCCATATTATTTATTTTATTCGTTCGGTAATGCTAAAACTTGTGCAAACCTCACGAAGTAAATCCTTGTTTTTAAATTACTTTATCAAAGCTTTATTTAAGTTTTTTAACACAGCTCAAACTTTTGATGTGACCTTGTTATTATAAAATAAATTACTTTTTACAAATGGGCAACTCCGTCATACGTAAAGTCGTTGAGCCATACGGTTGCAAATACATTTTAACGTTTCCGTTAGTACGCCCCCCTCTGGGTAGCCTTGCGGCTAAAAAGCGATGATTTTTTTCTTCCCCCCAATCTATTGGAGCAAGATTTAAATAAATTTTTAAAGGGGGATTTTCACGGCTAAACGCATTAACGTAGGTGCATTCTTCTACCTCGAATTCTCCCTCTCCTGCAAAAGCAAATTCCCAAGGAGAATCGGGATATATTTCGTAGTCGCAGTAAGGGAACTTTCTTTCTACGCCGTCTTTTACGTACTCTTTTTTTACTTTTTTCTCTTTAATCGGTAAAGCAAAAATTAGTGAACCGTATTGAAGGGCATACAAGCCCATCGGTCTTTCAATCAGTTTGGGTTTACGCTCTAACGTAAGAAGAAATTCTTTTTGACCCTTTTCAATAGTTGTAATTAAAAATCCGTCACGCTTTTCCATTCCGCATGCGTATAAATCATCCGAATTAGGAATTCTCACGCGCAACGTCCAGCTTTCTTCGCTTTCACTGTACGTTTTTATTTTGATACGATTTCTAAAAGGATACTCGGTTTCAATCTCTATTTTTACCTTTGCCCCCTTCCATTCGCTATCTATTTTAAGGGGAACGCAAGATAAAATTATTATTCCGTCTTTATCCTTGCCTATTGCCGAGCGAGCAAACTTGGGCCACGCCTGATTAAAATTGGCCGTGCAGCACCCAAAATTAGGCTCTAAGCCAAAGCAGTTTGACTCTGGCCCGTTCGTTCCAAAAATAGGATGCTCGGGGAAGCAAACGGCTGCAATTTGATTGGTAAGCTGATCATATTGATGCGTCCACATGTCTTCACTAATGGTAGCAGGAAGAGCGTTGAACGCTAATTTTTCTAACCTTTCTGCCCATACCGGATTTTTGGTAATTGCAAACAGCAATTCGTAACTATACATCGCTTCGGCAATACCGCAAAGCTCCGTGCCCTGTATCGGGCTATCGCCGGCAAGACATTCATCCCCCGTAAAATGACCGTATACGGTTGAATGATGTTTCATCAGTAGGTTGTAAAGTTTTTCGGCCTCACCCGTGCTCTCTTTACCCATAAATGCAGAATAAATTGCCTCTCCTTTAAGAGCCATTGCTGCATTAACAACGTGCGTTTCAAAGCTCCATTCTTTTACCACCGTATCCCAAAGTTGTGATACGTTTTCGTAATCAGCTCCTTGAGAATGTAATCTTTTTGCCAATTCTTTAAGCCACGACTCGGGGCGTCTTTCATATATCCAACAAATTGCAATTAAGCATTCGTACCATCTTGATGCAGCCCACTGCTTTATCGTGCAACTCTTTAAAAAATAATGCAAATTTTTAAGAGCGCGATATACGCAATCTTCAACCCTATCATCTCCACTGCAATCGGCGTAAACAACCAAAACTTTCGTAACTAAAAACAGCGCCCAAACGTCGTAGGTAGTGCGTTCTTCATCGGTACAAGGGCAAATCCAACCGTCTTCTTTTTGCCCTTCCATAATTGCGTCTATGTATTTTTTTACGCGCGCTTTCATGTCGGCGTTATCTAAAAGGTAAGCAAGCGGAATAAATCCGTCTAACCAATAAGGAACACGTTCCCAACCCTCTCTATCTCCGCCGATCCATTTGCTGTTTTGAACGTCAGGCCATATTTTATCTAAATTGCCACTTAAACCTGCAGCTTGAATTTCTAATTGCTTTTTTAACCAACCTTGGGGCTTTATTTCATTTGCATTAAAAAATCTCATAGTAACATTGCTCCAATTTATTTCGCACTATAATAATAAATCATAATTTGAGCCAATGCAATATCAATTTTAACTGTAATTATTGCAATTATCACCCTGTCGCTTTCTCTTTTTGTTGTAAACAGATTAATTATTTGCACTTTTTTAGTCTCTTTTTACACTTTTAATAGTATAAATGAAAAAAAATTGTTGATTTTTATCGCAAACGCTCAAATTATAAATAAAAAATATGATTGCAAATGTTTAAATTGTGTGCTATAATTAAAAAAAATCGCAAATCCCTAAAAGTATTCTCACTTTTGTATAACGATTAGGAGGAAAAAATGTATTTATCTTTCAACAGTTTACCTCAATTTATTTGCTTTTCACCACGGCAGTTTTACGCGGGAGAGCACCATATGGACCGCTGCATAAACGAATCAGTTTTGCTTTTAATAAAAAGCGGAACTTTAAATTTTGAAGAAGACGGTGTTCCAATTTCTTTATCCGCAGGGGAATATTATATACAGCGACCTTCACTTTGCCAAACAGGAAAAGCCGTAAGTCTTTCACCTAACTATTATTACATTCATTTTTTTGGCGACTTTGGGGATAACGGGCTTCCCTTACGCGGAACTTTTGATATAGAGGTTATTCAAAAATATATCGATGAACTTATAACCATCGGTCACGATGCACCAAAATTAGAGCTTCATAAAAACCTTTATTGCATCCTTTCTGACCTATCAAAGTCAGAAAAAGATACTCCTGCTCACGACATAAAAAAATATATATTACGTAATTACAACAAAGCAATCACTCTTGATCAAATTTGTGAGGCACTCAACTTTAGCAAAAATCACCTTATTCGCGTTTTTAAAAAACAATATGGAAAAACGCCATATCAATTTTTAATAGAATATCAGTTAGAACAGGCACGTCAGCTTTTACTCACGACCAATCGTTCGTGTGAGCAAATCGCCTACTCCGTTGGATTTGAAGATTATTCCGTTTTTTACCGTGCATTTAAAAAACGCTTTAACGTTGCACCTACTCACTACGGCCACAATAATTAATCATTATATGTTTTGCTTTGGTGGCACAAGCGTAGCATAACTTACCAATAAGTTAATTTCGCTTACAAATTCAGAACTTAAAACTTAATAGCAAAATTATTAAAGTCAAGCAAGATGCTCTGCTTGGCTTTTTTGTTGCATATTTATGGCATTTTACATAGCAAAAAACAATAAAAAGTGCCTCTATAACGCGATTAACCGCATATATCTCATTTAAACGTCATTCTAAAACAAGGATCTAGTAAATATATCTACCCACCCATTCAACCGTCATTCTAAGCGTAGCCAAAGAATCAGTATGTATAATCCTTTCTTTTTCTTATACCCCACAAAAACCCACCTATAACGCGATTAACCGCATATATCTCATTTAAACGTCATTCTAAAAGCAAGGATCTAGCAAATATAACCCCTCCCATTTTATAGTCATTCTGCGCGCAGTCGAAGAATCTAGCATGTGTACTCCCTTTCTTTTTCTTATA
>JAFTIY010000073.1 GCA_017456665.1 Clostridia bacterium
AAGGGCTATGCCCGAAAAATAAAAGCGTATGGCTTTATCTGTTAAGTATGATGTGTTACATTTTAAAAACTGCTTTTATATAAGGCTTAGCAAGCTAATAAATTTAATCTTTCAATCTTTATTAATCGTTTTACCTTTTAGGTTTTTTAAAGTTAGAAATTAATGCATAAATGAAGTTGACTATTTTATTTCCAACAGCTCGTTAAAGTCGTAAATATAGAAATCGCAAACGCCATTCATTTGTTCTATATAATCGGCAGAAGATTCATCAAAAACACCGCATACCTTCATGCCTGCAGATTTTGCCGTGAGATTAGCGTTTAGATTATCGTCTAAAAACAAGACGTCTTTAACGTTAACGTTAAGCTTTTGGGCAACCAACTTATAAATTTCAGGATTTGCTTTTGTCGTTGCAAAATCATCACAAGACCAAACGTTATCAAATAAATCAAAGATATTCAATCTTTTTAAGCACGCATCAAGAGTAATGTGTGGGCTTGCAGTTAAAACGTTCAAGCTAGCGCCCCTTTCTTTTAATTGCTTTAAGACCTTTATAACGTTACTTTTTGCGGGTATATTGTAAAAATATTCATTTGCCATATTGTCTTTGAAGGCTTGAATGAGTTCTTCAATGCTAGCATCTAAGGCGAAAGTTTTAATAAAATAATCGGCAGTACCGGCAAATCCCAAAGGGGTTATTATTTTTATTAGATCGTCATTATATTTACAATTTCTTTTATCCAGTTCCTTAAGAACTCCCGCAATAAAGGAGGGCATAGAATCAACGAGTGTACCGTCAAAGTCAAATAGATAAGTTTTCATAGTGTTTTTTCTAAAATAAAACGTCCGTTTTGTTTTTTGTATAAAATGCTTCAAGCCCTTTTTCAGTAATTAATGGGATTGATTTTTTTGCGTTTTCACTTTTTGCAAGACCGCCTTCAAGAAGAGCGTTAACTATATTGACTGCGCGTTTGTATCCTATGCAAAGATAGGGCTGTAACGCTAAGGGGGAAATTGCTCCCTTTTTTAGCATTAGCTCAATCGCGGAAATTAGCATATCGTAGCTAACGAACTTATCGTTATCGGCTGCTGCCTCGGTTACGCTTGGGTGGTTTGCAAGGCTATATTTAAAGGCGTATTCCGTTTGATAATCCTTTTTATATACGCGCTCTGCTTGCGCAAGCTGAAGCTCTAATCCATATTTTAATTCGCATTCTTCCAAAAATACCGGAAGTATATTAAGGTTGGCAGTATCTGCTAAATAAACTTCCTTTCTGCAGTTTTTAGATTCAACGAAATCCGCCGATATTATGGGCATGAAAAGGGCGCATTCCTTAATTTTTTGCTGTATGGTTGCGGGCCATTCAGAGCCTACTTCAATACCTTCGTCAAACCAAACCTTACTGCGTTCGTTTTGTAAAAAATGCAAAATGGGTAAAACCTCGTCGCTATTTTTATGCGCGTAGCTTATAAAAAGGTATTTATTATTTTTATTTAAGTTGCTTAACGCAACGCTCTTTTTGTTTTTAAAATAAAGAAGCTCAAAGCCGTATTCGGTTAAATAAACGTCATACGTACCCCCTTCTTTTTGTTCAGATATAAATCCGTACTCGCGCATGGCGGATATAATTTTTACTGCTTTTTCTTGGCATAATTCAAAGCGCTTTAAAAAATCGTTTAAAGAAATCTCTTTTTGTTTAACGGCGTAAAGCAAATATTCGGCAAAGGTCTTTTGGGTAACGAATGGGGTACATTCGTTTAAAAGTCTTTCTAACGGTTTTGCCTTTAATAGCGCGGTTAAAAAGCTTTCTAAATTTTTATGCTTATATCTTTCTAACCCTTGTTCTGCAGTTAAAAGTAGAGCCAAGCCGTAGTTAAGCGGTGTTTGTTGCATAAACAAGGTCATCATAAGTAAGCCCTTTGCATCTGCAAAATGTACTTCCTTTCGGCATCTGTAGCTTTCCACGAAGCTTTGCGTTACTATGGGCATAAATATAGCTGCGTTTTCTATAAGTGATTGCGCTTCCTGTGCCCAAAGCTCGTCGCTTTCTTTTTTGGAAGGGGTTAAAACCTCTAACCCGCGCTCTCGAAGCGCTTTTAAAATGGGAGTTGCTAAACGGTAGTCCCTCTTTTCATAACAAAGATAAATATATTTTTTATTATTCATAAATCCCCCCAGCTAATTATTGCCGTTAGCTATAGCGTTAACGTGGCTAAACATCTTGGTTAGGCTATCTTGCAAATCAAAGGCTTGCGTTGAGGTAGAGCTTAAAGCATATTTTTTGTTTACAAGGTCAATATACATAGAGCCTTCGCCGTCCTTACCCATAAAGCGCGTAGCGTAGGCTTTTTTGCTTAAGTATTCAAATATTTTAGTTTGCTCAAGCGCAAGGTTATCAAAGCTAACGCAAGAGAAGTGATTAAACAAATAGGGTAGTACCTTTTTTAGTCTAATAATATTGTTTTCTATCTCTTCGGTGTAAAATTTTTCGCCACGTCCCTTTTGTTTATAGCCCAAGAACAAAACTTTAGTATTATTTAGCTTTTTTAAAATTTGTGGGGTTACTATTCCGCAAATAAGGTGGGCTACTGAATTTGAATAGCTTTTTAAAAATTCAACCGTTTTATCGCTTGCGTTGGTTATTGAAACTCCTACGCCCCACACTAGCTTTTCATCAATAAGTTGGGCTATAAGCGCGTAATCGGCCATCAAATGCCTTTCGTTAACGGTTATATTACACACTACGCCCGCTTTTTTCATTCTTTCTAAAAAAGGTATTAAGTCTGGGTGAGAAAGTGGATTGCCACCGCCTATAGCAAGCTCTATTCCTGCCGGTAAAGAGCTTAAAAGGGGGGCGTCAAGGTCAGCGTGAAGACCATGCGTTCCCGAGTTTTCGTGACACATAGGGCAGTTTGCGTCACAATAGTTAGTGATTTTAAGATCAATACTATCCGGAAACTCTGCTTTAAAGCATTCCTCTTGGGTGATTTTTTCCTTAGTTCCGTTCGTATATAAAAAAACGGTATAGTTACCGTTTTCGTATTTTTGCTATAAGTGCTTAGTCATTAGTAAATTTCTC
>JAFTIY010000074.1 GCA_017456665.1 Clostridia bacterium
AATAACGGACATAGTCGGTCTTTGGGGCTGTAAAAACCTTGAAGAAATAACTATTCCCATTTCACTAGTACATGCAATAGAAGAAATTTTTGCGTTAGATACACAATTAAAAACTATCAACTTTAAGGGAACTAAAGAGCAGTGGGAGCAAAATATTCCAGAAGATTTTGTTTTACCCGATGGCGTAACGCTTAACTTTTTAAGATAATAAAACAACAAACTTTTGCTACTAAAACCACAAAAGTAAGCCTATAGCGCGATTAGCGCATATTTTAACAAATAAAGCTCTGCCACAAACAAAAAAACAAACCCGCGATTTTAATTTTAAATCGCGGGTTAATTTTAATTTATTTTTGTTTATTACGTAGCCTACGTTTAATATTAACTGCAATTAAATAAGCTTTAAAAGTTAGTAATAAACCAAATTTTTTATTCGGCGTTTTTTATATTTATTTCGATATCTCCCGTATCGGTAATAATTTCGCATCTACCGCCCGAGGAGCTGTTTGGCACTTGTATTTTGCCCGTATCGGTACTAACGGTAAACACCTTTTCAGAAAGAAAGCTTCCTTCAACGTCGCCCGTATCAGTTTTTATATAAGTTTGGGCTGCGTCGCATCCTTCAAAGTATACGTCGCCCGTGCTTCGCGTAATATAAAAATTTTTCAAAGCTATAACGTTATTCAACGATATATCGCCCGTGCTTCCGCTTGAGCTAACGCTTTTACACGTTACGTTTATAAGCTGTGTTTTTCCGGTAGAAAGGTCAATTTTTATCAATCCGTTGCAATTTACGTTAAGCATTGTAACGTTTCCGGTAGAAAGGTTTACTTCAAGCAAATCGGTAGATATATTTTCTACGCAAACGCTACCTGTGCTTGCATTTATTTTTATATTTTTTGCAGAGGAATAACACTTTATAGCACCCGTGCTAACCGCAACGTTTACGCTTTCAAAGCTAAAGTCATTAGGTATTTCTACACCGCCGGTGCTTGCGTTAATAACTAAAGATAAATATTCTTTTTGTGGCAAATATACCGCAATTTTTTCTTCTTCAAAATTAAAGTTTATATGCTCGTACCATTTGCGCGTATCTATTATTTCAATAGTTAACTGCCCGTTTTGTGCCCTTACTAAATACTTTACGTTTTTGCTTTCGGAGCATTCTACCCTACATTTTTCGTTTGCAGAATGAATAAAACTAACGTTTGCCGTATCGGCTTTTATCGAAATACTGTTAAACTCGTCGTTTACTTCGTAGGTTTTAATGGTGTATTTTTCAGATTGCAGCCTAGTAAAATCAAAATCGATAGAACAACCGGTAATTGCTAAAACAGCCGTTCCTAAAAGAATAAGCAAAACAGCTACTACAAGCCACTTTTTAGTGTTTTTACTCATTATACCTTCTCCTTTTTAATTAAACTCTTTTTTATTGATAAAGCAATTTTTTTAGTTAGCATCACACTGCCAACGGTTACTGCCTTACAGCCAAAAAAGATTAGAACTGTAAGCCCTGCACAAATAAAGCCGCTGCCGCAAAGTGCGCCGCCAGCTGCCTTATTGCCAAAAATTACTAAAAATACGCCCGCTATAACTCCGCATACGGCGCATACGGCAAAGCTTAAAAAAACCGACCATAACGCAATATCTATAACCCATAAAACTAAATAAAGGGATAATATTACCGCAAATGCCGCTACCGCAAGCGAAAGCCAAATGGGAGAACCTACTACCAAAAGTATAATTTCCCATACACCGAGCGCCCTTTTGGGCCTTACCCTTTCTTTTGCGATTTTGCTAAAAGGTATATCTGCTATTATTTGAGCGGCAATTTGGTCAACGCTACCGATATCTAAAACTGCCTGTTCCTCCGATTGCCCTTCCTCTACTCGATCGTCAATCATTTCGCTGTAAAAATTAATGCGCTCTTCAACCTCTTGCTTAGGTAATCCCTTTAATTTATTTTTAAGCGCTTGCAAAAATTCGCTCTTTTTCATTTTTTTATATCTCCTTCGGTAACGAATGCGTAAATCGACATTACCTCCCGCCATTCATCTTTAAAATCTTCAATACGGCCAAGCCCTGCTTTGGTAATATGGTAATATTTTCGAAGCCGCCCATCGTGCTGTGAAGTGCGCACCGTTAACATTCCCGCAAGCTCTAACCTTTTGAGTATAGTGTATAAGGTAGATTCAGACATTTCTATATAGGGCTTCATATCCTTTATTATTTTATATCCGTATGAATCTTCGTTTTTAATAGCAGCTAACACGCATACGTCGAGCAAGCCACGCTTTAATTGACCGTCCATTAGATACCTCTCATTACGCAATACATCATATCACGAAGTATTGCCGTTGTCAAGCATTTTTTCTGTTTTTTAAAAAATTTTTGCCTGTGGTACGTTTGGTATATATACACCAAAAAAAATCAGACTCGCTTGTTGAATCTGATTTTTAAAATTATTATTTTTTTTACTGCGCTTAAAGATAATCAAAAATAGTAATACTATTATTTATTTTTTTCCTTTTTCGGCGCGGTTTATTTTTACTCTTTTTTCGTCGCCGTTATTGCCGGGGTGGTAGTATGTTTTTCCTACTAAACTATCAGGCAAGTATTGTTGCTCAACCCATCCACCGTAAGAATGAGGATATTTATATCCTGCGCTTAAGCTTTTTGCCTCGTCATCGGCAAATACGCTGTTTTTAAGGTGCGGCGGAACGTTATCGTCTTTTACCCTTTCGGCATCTTCGCCCGCGCTGTGCATTGCCTCGATTACCGAATTTGATTTGGGCGCTTCACAAACGTAAATTATGGCGTGAGAAAGAGGTATAAGTCCTTCAGGATAACCCATATTTTTTAGCGCGGTTAAAGCCGAAACGGCAACCACGAGGGCGTTTGAATCTGCCATGCCCACGTCTTCGCTGGCGTGTGCTATAAGCCTTCTCGCTATTAAAATGGGATCACAACCACCCTTGATAAGCCGTTGCGACCAGTAAAGAGCGGCGTCTGAATCGCTTCCCCTCAAGCTTTTGCAAAAGGCGGAAAGCATATCGTAATAAGAATTTTCGTCAAAGGAAAGGGCTTTTTTCTGAATTGACTGCTCGGCATCTTTTAACGTTACCACTATTTTGCCATCTTCGTTGGTTTTAGTGGTTAAAACGGCAAGTTCAAGCGCGTTGTACGCCACTCGCATATCGCCCGAGCTCATCATAGCTATATGGTCAAGTGCTTCATTTTGCACTTCTGCATCATAATTGCCAAGCCCACGTTTTTTATCGTTTAAAGCGTTTATAAGCGCCCTTTTTACCTCTTCATCCTTGAGCCTTTTAAACTCGAACACCCTACATCTTGATACGATTGCCGGAGTCATTGAAGCGTAGGGATTTTCGGTTGTTGATCCGATAAAAATTATAGTGCCCTGCTCGATAAGAGGTAATAGCGAATCCGATTGCGTTTTGTTAAAGCGATGGCATTCGTCGAGCAGTAAGTAGGTTTTTTTGCCAAAAAGCCTTGCATTTTCTTTTGCATCGTCGCCAACCTTTTTAATATCTGAAACACCGCTGTTAACCGCGTTAAGCTTTACAAAGTTGCCGCTCGTTGAATTTGCTATGATATTAGCAAGGGTGGTTTTACCGCATCCGGGAGGGCCCCAAAATATGCAGCTTCCCAGCCTATCTAATACGATTGCGCGGCGAAGCAGGCTTCCCTCCTCCGCGATATGACTTTGCCCTAAAAACTCACGCAATGAAAGTGGGCGCATGCGCTCTGCCAGCGGAACTAGATGCTGCTTTGGTTGTTGATCGAATAAAGTTATGGGATTATCATCTTTTTTCATATTTTATATAATATCACAAATAAAAATAAATACAATTATATTATGAAAAAAATTTTATTTTATTGTTGTGTTTGCTTGATTTTAGTCATTTTAGCCGCTTTAGTAATCAACCCGTCGAAATACATTAGCACTTGCTACAACGGGCTTTGTATTTGGGCTATAAACGTTGTTCCCTCTCTTTTACCCTTCTTTTTTATAACTACTTTGCTAAACGAACTTAAAATAGCAAATAAAATCGCTGGCAATTTGCATCACATTTCAAAATTTTTATACCGAAGCGACGGAACTGGTGCTTACGTTCAGCTAATGAGCATAATTTCGGGGTATCCAGTAGGAGCAAAAATGATTAGCGAGTTATATAAGCAAGGAGCAATTAGTAAAAAACAAAGCACGAAGCTTTCTGTTTTTTGCTCAACCTCTGGACCAAGCTTTATAATCGGAAGCGTTGGAAGCATAATGTTTAGCAGTGTAAAAATTGGCGTAGTAATATTCGTTTGCCATATACTCTCCGCTATAATTAACGGCGTTATATTTAGAAAATATGGCGATAATCAACCTATACGCCCACTTTTGCAAAAAAATGGCAAGAGTGAAAACGTTTTATACGACTGCGCTTTAAGTTCTGTATTATCTTGCTTAACGGTAGGCGCGTTTATTGCGGTATTCTTTGTTTTTTCTCAAATACTTTCTGACGTTAAGCTCATTTACCCTCTTGAGCAGCTATTTACTTACTTATTTAAAGATCAAAAAAAAGCCGCCGCGTTTACCGCAGGGCTTATTGAATGCACTAATGGGTGTAATATGCTTGCAAAAACGCAAGGGATACTTGCAGTTCCGCTATGCTGTGCGCTTATTTCGTTTGGAGGAGTTTCGGTAATATTCCAATCAATTGCATTTTTAAAAAGTGCACGCGCAAACGTAAAAATTTTTTTATTTTCAAAACTGCTACAAATGATAAGTTCATTTGTTTTGTGCCTCGTTGCATGCCTATGTTTTAAAATAAGTTAGGCTATAGCTCAATTATCAAGTACTTTTGCAACCTTTTCAGGTAACAAATCGTATGCGCTCTTGCCGGCCTTCAACTGCTCTTTTACCCAGGTTGAACTAACGTGCATTAAATTTTGATCAGCGTAAATATACACGTTGCGAATTTCAGGAAACATAGTTTTGTTTACCGCTAACATATCTTCTTCATACTGCATGTCGCTTTGGTTGCGAATACCGCGAATATTGTTTACGGTATTATTTTGTTTTAAAAAGTCAACCAAATAACCGTCGTACGAGGTAACGGTTACTCTATCACTATCCTCAAAAGCCGCGTTTAACATTTGTAGTCTTTTATGTTTGGAAAAGGTATACACTTTGCTATCGTTTACCGCCAAAAGAACGATTACTCTTTTATATTGCTCTTTTGCTTTTTCTACTATATGCACGTGCCCTGCCGTAACGGGATCAAAGCTACCGGCAAACACACATAAGTCGTTGTCTGTTTTTTTATAAAAAGCAAATTCAGCAATGCCGTATTTTTTGCGTTTTTCAACAAAAAGCCCGTCTATAGATTGATTAATAACACTTCCGCTTTCGATAATAGCTATTCCTTTATCGTTTAATATTTGCCTTTTTGCTATAATTTCGAGCGCTTTTACGCCCGCATCTGATTTGTAAGGAGGATCTAAAAAGATAATATCAAACTTTTCGTCTGTACGCTTTAAAAACTCTATAAGGTCGGTTTTTATAACCTTTGCATTTTCGCCAAGCATTTCTAAATTCTTTTTAGTAAGCTCACACGAGCTTTTACTGCAATCTGTAAATACCACCTCTCTAGCCCCGCGTGAAAGGGCTTCGATTCCCATAGCTCCGCTGCCGCAAAAACCGTCTAAAAACCTTTTACCTGCGATTTCAAACTGTAAAACCGAAAAAACGCCCTCTTTTGCCCTATCTGAAGTTGGGCGAATGTCGTTTCCGCTAAATTGAAGCAGTTTTCTGCCTCTATGCTTTCCCGCAACAACTCTCATTATTAATCACCGTTTAAATATATTTTATTTGCGTTATTTCCAAGCGAAGTAAGCACGTTATAAACGCTTGCCTTGCACCTTTTGGCAAACCTTTCAGCATCTTCGCAAACTGTTACGTATTCGCCCAACTGCTCACTTGCGCAAACGTTCATACAACAGCTGTTTAAGCCATTTAAATTTCCCCTTTCAAAACCGTTTGCATAGCCGTAGCACGCAATGCTAATACGCCTATCTTTTTTACATTTATAATCACCGTAGAGCAAGCTTTGCCCACGGTAAACCTTTCGCCTCGCTATGCTTTTTGCATAAATCTGCATACATTTTTTTAGCTTAAAAGTGCCGTTAATCGCGTTATAGCCATACATTAGTAAACCAACGCGAACCATATCTAAATAATATTCTTCGCCAAGTGACACACCGCCGCTAGCAGCTATATGCGCGATAATATTTTTATACGCACCCTTTGCCTCTTCGCAAAACGGAGTAAAGGTTTTAAGTTGCTCGTTACTATCTTTTGCCCGTTTAGCATTATATAAATGTGAATAAATTCCCAAAAAGCCACAGCCGGAGCATTTGCAAATTTTAATTATTTGCTTAAGCTCTTGCAAACTGTTTATGCCAAGCCTATTCATTCCGCTGTTTACCGCAAGGTGAAATGATATAACGTTACCCGTTTTATCGCAATAATTAGCCAAATTTACACATTCTTTAACGCTTTGCACCGTTATTGTTAAACCGAATTGATGGGCCGTTTGGTAATCGTTTGAAGGAAGTAGGCACAAAATAGGCCGTTCTTCTCCACTCAATCTCAATTTTATCCCTTCTGCAATATTGCAAACGGCAAAGCAACTTGCAACCCCCTTTAACGCGCGTGCAGTTTGCACCATGCCGTGCCCGTAAGCATCGCTTTTTACCACTGCACAAAGGGGAACACCCGTTATTTTTGCTATTTTTTTTGCATTGTGCTTAATATTTTTTAAATTGATTACCGCCACCGGCATATTCTCTTCTATACCGAGGAGGCGAATTTTTTCTTTTATAGGCATATTCATATTATATTTTATGCCTAAAATAAAATTTTAACCCTTTACTTACCCGAAAAAGCGCCCTTAATAAGCTCGTCAACTGCGTTATAGCCAAATTCTTCAAGCCTAAACTTACGCGCCGCAGTTTCTAAAATAATGGGGATATTTCTTCCGGGGCTCACCGGTATTACAAGCTTTTGAACTTGCACACCCAAAATGTTTTCGGTTAATTTTTCGTCGCCAAGTCTGTCGTATTCAGAATCCTCATTCCAAGGAGTAAGCTCTGCGATAAGATCTATTTTTTTATTCAATCTTACAGCACCAGGCCCGAACATAGATTTAACGTTGATTATTCCTACACCTCTAACTTCCATAAAATATCTTATTTTTTCGGGACAGGTAGCCGAAAGTTTACCGCGCAAAGAGGTAACGATTACCGAATCGTCTGCAACCAAACAGTTTCCGCGCTCGATAAGCTCAAGTGCAGTTTCGCTTTTACCTATACCTGCATTACCGGTAATGAGCATTCCTACGCCTAAAATATCCATCATTACGCCGTGAATAACGGCGGTAGGAGCTAAAACCTCGCTTAAATAATTGGTGATTTCGCTAATTAACGAGGTTGTAACCTTTTCTGAACTAAATAGCGGACAGTCGTATTTTTTTGCGCCCTCTATAATCTCATCGTCAATAGTTAAACCGCGGGCTACTATTAAACAGGGAATTTCTTGCGCAAAAAATTGGTCAATGGCCCTCTTTTTAATTTTTTCGGGCAGGCATGCAAGAAAGTTTATCTCGGCATTACCTATAAGCTGAACTCTTTCGTTTGCAAAGTGATCTAAATAACCGGCAAACTGAAGACCGGGGCGGTTTACGCTTATGCTGTCTACAGTAAGTTCTCCCCTGCCCTCGTGTATTATTTTCATACCAAACTGATTAGCAAATTGTTCACAGCTTATGGTTTTTACCTGTTTTTCTGATCCTTGATGATTGCTTTTATCTTTATTAATCATAATTCTCCTTTATCGCTATTAAAGTACTGATAAATAGCGGTAGCGCGTTTTTTTCCTATTCCTTCCGTTTGCTCAAGCTCTTCAACCGTTGCACGCGCAATTTCTGCAACCGAGCCAAATTTTAAAAGTAGGCTGTTAATCGCCTTTTTGCCAAGCCCATCAATTTCTGACAGGGTAGTATAAAATCCTCGCTTTTGTCGCAACGTTCT
>JAFTIY010000075.1 GCA_017456665.1 Clostridia bacterium
AAAAAATTACCCAAAAACTTCGGTTTTGGATGTATGCGTTTGCCGATGAAAGGCGAAGAAGTGGATTTAGAGCAATTTATACAAATGGCAGATGCCTTTATGGATGCGGGTTTTAATTATTTTGATACCGCGCACGGATACATTGAAGGAAAAAGCGAAATAGCAATTCGCGAAGGCGTGGTTAAACGCTACCCGCGCGATAGTTTTATTCTTACCAACAAACTTTCCGGCGGATATTTTAAAAACGAAGAAGACGTTAGAAAAATCTTTGAAATTCAGCTTAAGGCGTGCGGAGTAGACTATTTCGACTTTTACCTTATGCACGCGCAAGGTCGTGGCAATTACCCCCATTATAAGGCGTGCAAAGCATACGAACAAGCCTTTGAACTTAAAAAAGAAGGCAAAGTTAAACACGTTGGGCTTTCTTTTCACGATAGCGCGGACTATTTAGATTTAATTTTAAAGGAATACCCGCAAATAGAAATAGTACAAATTCAGTTTAACTACTTAGATTACGAAGACGCCGAAGTTCAGTCGCGCGCGTGTTACGACGTTTGCCTTAAACACGGTAAACCCTGCATTATTATGGAGCCCGTAAAAGGTGGACAACTTGTAAAATTGCCCCAAAAGGCAACGGAGGTTTTTGCAAAACTTGGTGATTTGTCGCCCGCAAGCTATGCGATTAGATTTGCCTGCAGTTTTGAAAATAACCTTATGGTTTTATCTGGCATGAGCGATATAGGGCAAATGCAAGACAATCTTTCTTACATGAAAGATTTTAAACCGCTTACCCAAAGCGAATTTCAAGCGATAGACCAAGTTAAAAAGATTATAAGCGATCTTGTGGTTATACCTTGCACCGCTTGCCGTTACTGCACCGAAGGTTGCCCGCAAAAGATTCGCATACCCGATTTATTTTCATGTTTTAACGAACAAAAGGTGTTCACCGGCATTTCAAGACAATGGCACTATAACGCCTACACTAGTCGTGGCGGAAAGGCAAGCACTTGTATAGAGTGCGGTGCGTGTGAAGAAATTTGCCCACAACACCTAAAAATACGCGATTTATTAAAAGAAGTTGCCAAAGAATTCGAAAAATAATTCCGCTAAAAAAACAAAAAACCCTGCTATATGGCGATTAACGGCCAGTTAAGGCAAGGTATTACGCAATTTGAAACTCCAAAAAACACAAAGTTTTCAACTTTTAAAATAGCCGATAACCTGAAAAGCGGTTAATTTTATTAGCAATAAACCGCATCAAAACTAAAATCTAAAAAGACGTTTTATTTTTACAGCGCCCAAAAAGATCTTAGCAGGTTTTTACGCGATAAAAAGAAATATTTATAAACCCCTATATCACAAAAAAAGAGTAAACCAACTTTATTTTAGTTAGCTTGCTCTTTATTTTTTCTAAAAACCGCCCTATAGCGCGATTAACGGCTTATAGGTAACCTTTTAACTACAACTATTTATCTTTGTGATAAATAATATTTCTTTATTTTAGCAATCTAAAACGGTTTTTAAAGTTTTCTATTAACCCTTCATTTTTTAGCTTGCCTATTTCTACGCTAAGCCCGCTTCTATCCACTTGCAAATAATCGGCAAGTTCTTGGCGATCAAATGGTATTTCAAAATAGTTGCTACCCTTTTGGCGAGCGCAAAAGTTTAAATATGCCAAAAGCTTTTCTCGCGTTGTACGCTTAGAAGTTATTTGCATCTTTTGATGAAAAGCAACGTTTTTTAAAGCGATATCGCGCATAAGATTATATATCAGTTTTTGATGAAACAAACAACCGTTACTACAAGAACGCAAGATACGGCTACTTTCTATAAATAAAACCTTACAGTATTCTTCGGCAATAACGCTAACTGCAGACGGTACTTCTGCACAGGCAAAGGCTTCGCCGAATATTTCGCCTTCTTTAACGTTAGATAAAATACTTCTGTTGCCGTAATAATCGGTTTTGTTTATATTTGCACTACCTAAAAGCATAACTCCAACTTGCTTAGAAAGACTTTCTTCTGCGATAATAGTATATTTTTTATCAAACTCAATAACCTTTGCGCCAAGACAATTAAGTAATTTAGATAAATCTTCTTCCATTATTCCCTTAAAAAGGGGGCAATTTTTTAAAACTTTGTAATAATTTTTCATATTTTTTATTTTTTGTTGAAATTTCAACATACTTTTTTGTTTAATTATAGTAAAATATGGGCGTGAAGGCAAATGATGGCAAAAACGCCAAATAAAAATAATAAATAAAATAACGAAAAAGGAATATTAAAATGATAAGAAAGATAATAAAGATAGACGAAGAAAAGTGTAACGGTTGCGGTGCGTGCGCTAACGCATGCCACGAAGGGGCTATAGAGATGGTGAGTGGCAAGGCAAAACTTGCCCGCGAGCATTATTGTGACGGGCTTGGCGACTGTTTACCCGCCTGCCCTACGGGCGCTATATCCTTTGAAGAAAGAGAAGCCCCCGCATACGACGAACAAGCCGTTTTAATGGCGAAAGCGCAAAAAATCGCTAATGACAAACCGCATTCTTGCCCACCTACCGGTTGCCCCGGAATGACGAGCAAAGCAATTAACCGCCCGCTAACTGAAAAGGCGCAGGAAAGCGCAAAAATACAAAGCGAACTAATGCAATGGCCATGCCAAATAAAATTAGTGCCGTCAAGCGCCCCTTATTTTGAAAGGGCAAATTTACTGATAGCGGCAGACTGTACGGCATACGCTTACGGTAATTTCCACCAAGATTTTATAAAAAATCACCTGACTTTAATAGGATGCCCAAAACTTGATGATGGCGATTACACACAAAAACTCACGCAGATAATTAGCCAAAACGATATAAAAAGCGTAATAGTGGTAAGAATGGAAGTACCTTGCTGCGGTGGAATAGAAAGGGCGGTAAAACAAGCGCTTATAAACAGCGGTAAATTTATACCTTGGCAAATTGTAACTATTTCTACCGACGGGAAAATTTTAAACGACTAATTTTCCTTGTTTTTTTTAGTGAATTTGGGTATAATTATAAGCGGTAAATAAAATTTATCAATTAATAGATAGAGGTAAGTAAATGAAAATTACAAACGACGTTATATATATAGGCGTTAACGACCACGAAGTAGACCTTTTTGAAGGTCAGTACGTAGTGCCTAACGGCATGGCGTATAACTCATACGTTATTATGGATAAAAAAATCGCCGTTATGGATACGGTAGACGCGCACTTTACGCACGAATGGTTCGATAACTTACAAAACGCGCTAA
>JAFTIY010000076.1 GCA_017456665.1 Clostridia bacterium
AATTTGAGCCTTGCTCCGCACGTTCAACACGTGGTTTACGTCGTGGACGATATATTTATCTCGCAAGGGCTTGGCTATAAACCGCGTGTTTCTATGGAATTACAGTTTGAAAAAATCGGGCTGTATGACGGAATACACGAAGTCAGTTATTTGCTCCCGTATGCAAAAATCTTTTTGCCCGAAATTCAAAGCAAATTAGACAGTCGAAAGTCTATGACTGCGGAACGGGTTGCCGATTATTTCTTGCGGTATATCGAACGGCAAAGAAAAGTCGGCGTTCAGATGTGGGCTGACACGCAAATAGACGACAGCGCGGACAAACGCTTTCGCTCCCTTTCGGATAAACTCATAGAAGTACAAGGCAAGAAAGACTATTACGACGTACACGGACGGCTAAAAAAGACGGTTTGGACTTGCTACGAATTTTCGGGCGTGCGGCAATATGCAAGGTATAAAGACACGGGAAACGTGCGCGAAGCGACCAAAACCAAATACACGCATTACGGAAACATTTACAACTGCGTTGACAGTTATTCGGGCAAAGAATACTTTTACAACGGTATGACGGGCAACTATCATACAACGCTTGCCACGATCACGGGCAACGATAAAAAGGCTATGTTGGCGCGGTGCGCTCGTTATCCGCTTTTCAAACAAGACGAAAACAAAAACAACGGAGTTGTGGACTTATGGAAAAATTAGACTTTATCGAATTACACAAAGAAAAATTAGCGGTTATCTTTGAGAATATCGACATACTTTCCACTATGAAAGAAAGCGACACGCAACTGCCGCCGCGATTTTTCAAGGAAATTACAAACGACGTAATTTTAGACTACGCCGCGAAAATGCGAATTTTGAACAAGAACACAAAGTTCGTTACAAAGGAACTTATGAAAGATTTTAGACTATTACGGCGCGAACAAAAGCAACGACAAGCGGAAATACGAAAACAACGTAAACGCGAAACACTCATTTACGTTTTACCTGCCGCGCTCATCAACCCGTAACCACTACGGCAAACACACGGGCGGCGACAGCCGCCCGTGTGCCGGTGGCGTTAGTATTACCACGCCACCCCGTAACAATGTAACACTTTTATACTTTTCGGGGGCATTATGGACGATAAAATTAAAATTGATTTGTCCGTTACGGACGATACGAACGAGAACAAAAAGAATAGTCAAGCCCGTGATTGGTGTTTTACTATCAATAACCCCGTACAAAGCGAACAAGAATTTTTGGAATACCTAAACACCGTTACGGACTTGCGGTATGCGGTATTTCAACGTGAACGCGCTCCCGAAACGGGGACGGAACATTATCAAGGCTATTTTGAATTTACTCAACCTAAATGGTTTACTACAATTAAAAAGTGTTTATCAAAAGAAAATATCGGTGTGGACGCGCATATTGAACAACGTAAAGGAAAACGCTCCCAAGCCCGTGAATACTGTATGGACGAAGAAACAAGAATAAGTCCGCAATACTACGAGTGGGGCGAATTTATACAAGACGGCGAACGCTCCGATTTAACCGATATTATGCACGATATTGAAAACGGTATGACTTTATACGACCTATCCAAAAAACACGGAAACCGTTTTATTAGGGTTATGAAATGGGCGAAAGAATATAGACAATCTCATTTGGAAAACAAGTTTAAGCGTGTATTTCGTAATATGAAAGTTTACTATATTTACGGCTCGGCTGGGTGCGGTAAAACAAGTTACGTCTTTAAGAAACACGGATACGACGACGTATATAGAACGACTAACTATGAATTTGGTTGGATAGACGATTACAACGGGGAAAAAGTATTGTTTCTTGACGAGTTCCGCAGTTCGTTCAAAATATCCGAAGTCTTGGACTATTTGGACGGGCAACCTATACGAATACGGGGCAGACATTACAACCGCGTAGCGTGTTACGATACGGTTTATATCGTGTCAAATCTATCTTTACAAGAACAATATACAAACATACAACAAAACGAGCCTAAAACTTGGGGCGCATTTTGCCGACGTATAACGGCGGTATATAACTTTGACGAAAGCAAAGAAATCCCCGTAAACAAAGTTACGGGGAAATTACAAACAAAACCTACGCTTATACCGATTGACGACGACAGCGAACTGCCGTTCTAATCTTCGGGTGGGTGCTTGGGTTGGGGAATAAAGAAAGACAATGCTTTACGCATTGTCTTGTTCTCTTTTTTGGGCAAAGCTGCAACGCCGTTTATAAATATATAGCGTGTGTTCAAACTTTGCCGATTGTGGTGGAGATGGGCGGAGTTGAACCGCCGTGTTGCATAAAGCCCCAGAGGTCTTCTACATACTTATTCGGCTTTTTTCCTCTTCGCAAGGCAATTAACCGACGAACAACCTGCGCGAAAGCCCGCTAAATACCTTTACCTTACCACAGGCCGAGCAAGATAAACGTTCACCGCGTTAATGATGCCCTATTCCAACCCCGCGGTATAATCGGATAGGACAACTGCTTTAATTAAGCAGCAAATGCGTAATTGTTGTTAGCATTTAATTTTAAAAGATTTCCATATTTTTACGCAGCTATGGTCTGCGGTATGCTTATACCTCCCAAACCTTGTACAGTCGAAACCAAAACACCCCCGTATTTTAACTGCGCCACTTATTGCAAAAAATCAGCAATTGCCTTTACGCAACGCAGTTTGTTATTAATTATAACATAAAATTATTAAAAAAGCACCTGTTTGAGCATTTTTCAAAACAATTATATTTGCTTAAAGCAATAAATTTACCGCTATTGGCATTAAATATACAGCCAAGAGCACTATACTCCCCAAAATTAGCGGCAGCACAACGGTAGCACATTTAAACTTATTAAAGTCGTTTATTTTTTTATAGTATAGCGCGTAAAGTAAAAACGCTATGCAGCCAACGAAAAACAACGCAAGCCCCAAATATAGCCCTTTTGGTACAAAGCGCACGCTTACCTCGTTATTGCCCTTTTGCAGCTTTAATGCCAAAAATCCGTTTACGCAGTAGGTTTGAGCGCTTTTGCCGTTTACCGTAGCCCTATAGCCCTCGTCGTATGCAAGGCAGGTAAATAGAGCTTGGTCGCTCTCGCTTGCCGTTACCAAGCCGTTTAATATTCCCCTATTTAAAACAAAATCTCCGCCTATAACGCTGTTAACGGCATTTTCAAGCAAATTATTATCAACCGAAAACACGCCGAATGAATTTGCTGTTACATCTTTAGAAATGGTAACGGTAACGGTTACTTCGCAGTTAGAAAACTCGCCCAAATACAACACGCCGTTTTTGCTTTGCGACGGATAATTTGATTGGCTGTTAACAGTTCGCGTTACCCCATCTTTTTTGCGAGAGGTAACAATCGAATAAACGCTACCGTAAGTGTTTTCGCGAAGGGAGTTTGTATAAAGGTTAAAGCAATCAAAATACAAGCTCTTTTTACCGTTAACGGTAAGCTTATAAGTAATTATTCCTTTATCCTTACCATCTTCTAACACAAAATTGTATATTTTGCCGTCGCCTTCATCCTTAACCGACTTAAGCGAGGTGTATTTATATCCTTCGTATAAACCGCTTTTACCCGTTAAACGACTAAAAAGCTGCTCTTGAATATTCCATCTTTCAAGCGATAAATCGCCATCGTAATCTCCCGCGTTATCTATTAAAAAAGCAGTGGGAAATAAATATTGAGCCTGCACTACATAATAATCTTCAGTACTGTAAAGGGCAGAGTTGCTACTGCCCGACTTTAAAGTATATTTATTGCGCAAGAGCGCGTCGGTAAAAATAGTTCCGCCGTTGGAGTTCACCTCCATCCAATAAGATGAATACCCAAGTTGCTTCATTGCAATCATATAGCTTTCGCGATTTAACGAGGTATAGTGTGCAAGGCTGTTATATCCCATTGCACCAACGCTATTTACGTGGAAGTATTTTGAGTTTACCTTAAGCCGATAAAACTCGTCGTCCTCAATTAAATTTTCTATTTGCAACGCGCGCTTAAAATTGGGATAATCGTTAGCCGGTTTTATCATATAAACGCTTGCCGAAAAACCCGCTTCAACAACACAAAGTATGGCTATAAGCGCGTAAACAGCTACTTTATGTATAATCTTAAACTTAACTGCAAGGTATACCAAAACGCAAAAAGCAAATGGTATTAAATAATATAAAGCAAGTAACGAAAGCGACTCGTTGCTACCCCAAAGCGTTTGCGAGTAACTGGTTATAATCTCTTTGTTTACATCGTAAAACCTATTAGAAAAAACTGCAAACGATAGACAAAACGCTAAAGCCACAACCGAACCAAAAAGCTTTAAATAAGAGCGTTTATCTTCCTTTTGCTCATCGTTTGGTTCACAAGCAGAGGTTATTCCTTTTAACGCCAACGTTAAACCAAGCGCTATAGTTATAAATCCGTATCTGGTGGGAAATGACATATAGCTATACGTTTGCCACGCAGCCGCAACTGGTTCTACAACCAAAGGAACGAGCATAAGAGCAAAAAGCAAATCTAAAAAGTCTATATTTCGATTTTTAGCAAGGTTTACTATAAACGGAGCAAAGATCAGCAAACAAAAAAAAGTAGGTAAAGAGGTTTGTATTGGCGGAGTAAAATAGCTTTCGGCTAAGCTTTGAAAAACACTTTCTCCCCTCATAGAGTGAGTATACTGAATAAAGCACGGAATATAAACTACTGCCGAAAGCAAGGCCGCCACCGCCGACCCCAATATAAAGTGCTTTGCAAAGTAATAGCTTTCGCTCTTATTTGATAGGCAGTAAACCGCTCCGTATAAGCAAATGAAAAGAACTATCGTATAGCCAATGTAAAACTGCATCGCTATACACAAAAATAAAACTACGATATAGAGCACAGCGCTCTTTTTTTGTGCAATATTTTGCAGCCCAAGTAAAAGCAACGGAAATAAATAATAACAATCTAGCCATCCGAGTATTTGATAATACATCATGGCATAGCCAGAAAAGGCGTATAATACCGAAAGAGAAATTACCGCTATAAAATTACATCCTTTAACCGCACTTTTTAGCCAAAGCGCCATAGTAAAAGCTGAAAGTGCCAGTTTTAAAAGCACTAATATATTAACTGCAAGCGGCATTTGACTTTTTTCAAAAAAGACTATTAAGTATGTAAACGGACTTGAAAGGTTAAAAAAGTAAACTCCAAAAAAATTCATACCGCCGGCGTTTGCAAGCGAAAGCCAAAAATCACTTTTTCCGCTCAAAATGTCTTTAAACTCACAAAGCAACGGTATGGTTTGCTGATCCATGTCACACCAGCTTATGGAGAGTTCGCCAAACGGATAAATATTATTGCAAGCAAAAAGTAGGGCAAAAATTATAATTACCGCAATGCTTGATAATAATGGAGTTAATTTTTTAATCAAACTCATATTCCCTCGTAAATACTAAGTTTATTTTAGTTACGCTATAATTTTTTAGTACTTAGAAATTTCACGTTCCATAGCGAGCTTAATATCCTTATCCATAAGCGCTTGTTTTTTATCAAAGGTATGTTTGCCCTTACAAAGCCCTACCTCAACCTTTATTAGCGCATCTTTAAAATAAAGTTTTAACGGAACTACCGTAAATCCCTTTTCTGCACTTTTTGAAGCCAACTTTCTTATTTCGCTTTTATGAAGAAGAAGCCGTCTATCGCGCTTAGCCTCGCGCACGTTATACGCGCCCGATTTATCGTATACAGAAACGTGCATATTTTTTATAAACATGCTGCCGTTTGCAATCGAGCAAAAACTATCTGCTAGGTTTACGTTTCCAAGCCGTATAGATTTTACTTCTCCGCCGTCAAGCGATATTCCAGCCTCGTAGCTATCTATTATAAAATATTCGTGCCTTGCTTGGCGATTTTCGCAAATAATTTTCATTTTATTATCCTTACTTTAATTAAAATGTTAGTTAACGGCGTTATAGCCCCACTTTTTAAATTTTATGAATAAGCTCAAAATCAATTTTTCTGCTTTGAATGTTAGCAGAAATAAGCTTAACGAGCACCGTTTCGCCAAGTTTAAACGAAATTTTGCTACCCTTAAGCGTAAAGCTTTCGGCCAAAAATTCATACCTGCCATTAGGTAAATATTCAAGGGGAATAAGCCCCTCAACCAAATTACCCGCAAGCCTTACAAAAATACCAAAGGAAGTTACTCCGCTTATTACGCCTTCAAAAAAATCGCCTATAAACTGATTCATAAATTTACAAATATATAAATCGTCGGTATCGCGCTCGATAAGGTCTGCCCGCCTTTCAGTAAGAGAGCAATTTTGAGCTATTTCGTCAGCTCTAATGGAATAATACTCAAACGCCTCGCCTGTTTGACCTTGAAGCATGCTCTTTAATATTCTATGCATTACAAGGTCGGGATAACGCCTTATTGGTGACGTAAAATGACAATAGCACTTTTCGTTAAGGCCGAAATGCCCCTTATTTTCGCTTAAATACTCCGCTTTTTGCATAGAGCGAAGCATTACGTCGCTAATAACTCCGCTAATCGGCGTATTTTCAACCGAAAGTAAAATTTGCTGAAATTCGCGAGGATACTGCGGTTTTCTAACAGTTTTAATACCCGCGGCGTTTAAAAAATTACAAAAACTTTGCAACTTTTCGGCCGAAGGATTTTCGTGCACACGGTAAATCCCGGGCATTTCGGAGTAATGTATAAACTCAGCAACGGCAACGTTTGCGGCAATCATAAACTGCTCTATAAGTCTTTCGCTTTCAAGCCCTTCACGCCCTTCTACAAGTAAGTTACCCTGCTTATCAAAATAGACCTTGCTTTCTTGAACGTCGAGGTTAACGTAACCGCGCTCGTTGCGTAAGTTCAAAATTTTATCCTTTAGTTCGCGAGCAAAAAACAGCATATCAACACAGTTAGAATACTGTTCTTTTAGCGCCTCGTCGCCATCGAAAATCGCTTGAACTTTATTATAAGTAAGCCTATAATTTGAGTTGATAATCGACTTATAGAAGCACTTATCGATTACGTTACCATTTTTATCATAATCAAGCCTTACCGTTAAGGTTAGCCTGTTTTGGTTTGGAACGAGCGAACAAACGTCGTTACACAGCTTTTCGGGAAGCATGGGAATAACCCTACTAGGAAGGTATATACTAGTTCCCCTGCTATACGCCTCTTTATCTATTAAACTACCCGAAGTTACGTAGTGAGAAACGTCGGCAATGTGCACGTAAAGGGTATAACCTTTTTGAGTTTTTTGCACCGAAATAGCGTCGTCAAAGTCCTTTGCGTCGTCACCGTCTATGGTTACGGTAAGCAAATCGGTAAAATTCTCACGGTTTAACCACTCATCCTCACTTATTTTGTCAGTAATTGCTTTAGCCTCATTTAACAGTGCTTCGTCAAAATCGCCGGGCGCACCGTGTTCAAACAAAATACTCGCCTCTTGCGCTCGTACGCTGTTTGCGCTGCCCAACACCTGAACAATCTCTCCCGTAGGGTTGCCTTTCGCGGGATAAGAAAGTATTTTTACCGCCACCTTTTGCCCGGTTACAACCGTTACGCCTTTTTTATTTTGAACGTAAATATCCGAGCCAAACGCTTTATCATCTGGGCACACAAAACCGTAACCTCTCTCGGCAAAATATACGCCTATAAGCTCGTTAACTCCCCTTTCGAGAATTTTAACAACTTCGGCTTCGTCGCTTTTTTCGCCGTCGGATGCAACTATTTTTACTAAAACTCTATCGCCGTTATACGCGCCGTAAAGCATAGAGGGCGGAATAAAAAGGTCGTCTTTTTTATCATCGCGCAGTAAAAAAGCGTAACCTCTTTCATGTCGTTTTATTCTGCCCGAAACAAGCCCTGCGTTTTCGTATAAATAGTATTTATCACCGAGCAAAATTATTAAATTTTCCTTTTCCATTTGGATAAGCAACTTCTCAAGCTCTTGTTTTTGCTCCCGCCCGTAAATCCCCAATTTTTTGCAAATAGTTTTAACGGTTAAGCAATTTGCTCCCATTTCGGAAAGAACAGAGATAATATATTCTTTAGCAGTCATGATTTTATTATGCGCAAATTTTTAATAAAAAATAGTTAAAATATTCTTAACGAAACAAAATACTATTTAATATTTTGCTATAGCTAAGGATAAAAAAAGCGGCTTAAAACTTAAGCCGCGTGAAAAATTCTAAAATTAACCAACTTGTAAAAGAACTTGGATAAGATAGAAAAGAACCATTAAAACTACTACAATAGCAACGCAAATAACGGTAAGCTTTTTGAGTTTGCTTTCGATAGTTTTTGATTTATTCTTGCCGTAGAAGGTATCAGACGATCCGTTTAAAGCATCAAGACCGCTTGAATTACCGGGCTGAATCATAACGACTATGATTAGGAACACAGCGCTTACGAATGATAAAATCAAAGCACTGAGTAATAATCCGTGATATAAATTGTAAGATACGGTTATTGCTAAAAGACTGTTCAATAAAGATTCCATTTGTATACTCCATGTGCGCGCAAAGGCGCATTCTTCATTTTTACCAACAAATTATACCATATGCCGAAATTATTTACAAGCATTTTTACGGGTACTTTTTGCTTTTTTTAAAAAATTAACCATTTATATTTGCTTTTTAAGGCAAATTATTTTATAATAAGCGATTTTCCGGTCATTTCTTGGGGAATTTCTTCTCCCATAACCTCAAGTAAGGTAGGAGCTATATCAGCTAAAATACCGCCATCACGCAGGCTAACTTCTTTAAACTGATCGCTTACTAAAATAAAGGGAACTACGTTGGTTGTGTGAGCGGTAAAGGGCTTACCGTTTTCGTCAAACATCTTATCCGCATTACCGTGGTCGGCAGTAATAAGTGCGCTTCCCCCTTTTGCAAGAACTGCGTTAACGATTTTATCCATACATTCTTCAACCGTTTTAACAGCCTTTACAGCAGCGTCGAACACGCCGGTATGCCCAACCATATCGCAGTTTGCGTAGTTTAAAATAATAACGTCGTATTTGTCGCTTTCAATTTCTTTAAGAACTCTTTCGGTAACCTCATACGCGCTCATTTCCGGCTGTAAATCGTAGGTTGCAACCTTGGGAGAAGAAATCAAAATTCTATCTTCTAAAGAGGTAGGAGCTTCTACACTTCCGTTAAAGAAGAAAGTAACGTGCGCATATTTTTCGGTTTCGGCAATTTTTAAATGCTTATATCCCTTTTTAGAAAGGTATTCGCTTAAAGTATTGTCGTATTGTTGCTTGCCAAACGCAACGCTAACGTTGGTAAAGGTTGCATCGTATTGGGTGAAGCAAACGTATAAGGGATTTAAAAATCCAGTTTTTCTTTCAAAACCGTCGAATTGAGGTTCAGACATAGCTCTAGTAATTTCGCGAGCGCGGTCGGGGCGGAAATTGAAGAAAATTATACTATCGCCCTCTTCGATAAGACCGAGAGGTTTGCCGTTTTCGTAAACCTTGGTGGGAAGAACGAATTCATCGGTAATGCCTGCTTGATAGCTTGCTTTAATGGCTTCAACTGCATTTTCTGCCCTTTCGCCACTACCAAGCGTAAGCATATCGTATGCCTTTTCAACGCGGTCCCAACGGTTATCGCGATCCATTGCGTAATATCTGCCCGAAACAGAAGCTATTTTACCCACTCCGATAAGCTCGATTTGCTTTGCCAGCTCGGCAACAAAATCAGCACCGCTGGTTGGCGAAACGTCGCGCCCGTCTAAAAAGCAATGAACGTAAACCTCGCTAACCCCTCTATCTTTAGCCATTTTAAGCAAAGCGTAAAGATGTGTATCGTGACTGTGAACGCCGCCGTTAGAAACCAATCCGTAAAGATGAAGCTTTTTGCCGTTATTTTTAGCGCCATCCATTGCCTTAATAAGCTGAGGATTTTCAAAAAATTCACCGCTTTTAATTTCGTAGGTTATTCTTGAAAGCTCCTGACGGATTATTCTACCTGCACCAATGTTAAGATGGCCTACTTCGCTGTTGCCCATCTGCCCATCCGGAAGGCCTACGTCTTCTCCGCTTGCACCTAAAACGGTTGATGGATATTTGCTTTGCAAATTGGCAATTACACCCGCATTTGCACTTGAAATTGCGTTGCAATCGCAAGGGGTGTTAACCCCATAACCGTCCATAATAAATAAACAAACAGGTCTTGTTTTCATAGTTTTACTCCTTTTTTACGCGCAATTTAAACGCGCTAAACGCAGTGACCTTTGCCACTTGCATACGAAAAGCGAGCCCGCTTTAGCAACTAAAACGAGCTTAACTTTTGCTTTAATTTTATACGCCTATCGTATAATAAGCGCCGTTTATGGCGTTATAGCCACACTTTTATTATTTGTTGTAGTTAACTACTTGAGCAAAGTCAGCAGCTTTTAAAGAAGCTCCGCCGATAAGCCCACCGTCGATTTCGGGTTGAGCCATAAGCTCTTTAGCGTTAGAACCCTTCATGCTTCCGCCGTATTGAATACGAACTGCAGCTGCACATTTGGGGCAGAAAGTTTCTGCAAGCGTTTTTCTGATAAAGCCGATGGTTTCGTTAGCTTGCTCGCTGGTAGCGGTTTTGCCCGTACCGATAGCCCAAACGGGTTCGTAAGCGATTACGAGATCAGCAAGATTTTCAACGCCCTTTAAGCCTTCAACGATTTGGCGACTTAAAACTTCTTCGGTTTTTCCAGTTTCGCGTTCTTCTAAAGTTTCACCGATGCAAACGATAGGAGTAAGACCTTTGCTTAATGCAGTTAAAGTTCTTTGGTTAACCGTTTGATCGGTTTCGCCAAAGTATTGACGGCGTTCGCTGTGACCAATAATAACGTATTCAACACCTAAAGCTAAAAGCATATCGGCAGAAATTTCGCCGGTGTATGCGCCGCTTTGAGCAAAGTGTACGTTTTGTGCGCCAAGGTGAATATTGCTGCCCTTGCATGCCTCAGCTACTGCATAAATATCGGTAGCGGGAACACATACTACAACTTCGCAATCAGCGTTTTCTACTAAAGGTTTAAGCTCGTTAACGAGTTGAGCGCCTTCAGCGGGGGTCTTATTCATTTTCCAGTTGCCTGCAATGATGGGTTTTCTCATAATTAAAAACACTCCAAAATGTTATTTTTATCCGTAACATTATACCACTATTTAAAAGTTATTGCAAATCTTTTTACTTATTTATGCTATTTTGCAAAAAATATTCCTTTTTTATTCCCCTTCTCTTTTATTAATAAAACTATCTAATTTTATTTAAAAGGTTAATAAACTACTCAATAACCGACTTATAGCCCCACTTTTTTTATTTATACAAAAAAGCATCAAGCTTTAGCGTAATGTTCTTAACGAAGAAATCACTCTAACCGGGTAGGACGAAGAAAAAACATCATAGACGTGAAGATTGTGATGGATTTTTCTTTATGCCGTCGCTCATCAATAATTACATCGCAGTAATCAAAGAGTACGACCGTGAAAAAAAGTTGGATTTTTTCGAAAAAAGTGCTGTACTTCCTCTCTCTTCTGTGGTATGTTGTTGTGCTAACAGGAGGTGCAACGTATGAACAACCCGATAAAAGAACTATGGCACGGAAACATAATACCACAAGAGGACAGCAGAAC
>JAFTIY010000077.1 GCA_017456665.1 Clostridia bacterium
AGACTTTCAAGGCGTTATCCTCTAAATGCACCTCGTTGCGAGTTATGCTCATCGCTTCTTGTAAAACCGCAAAGGAGAACACAAAATGAAAAAAGTAAATATTCTACAACTCATAGCCTCCATCTGCTTGTTGATTGGCAGTATAATAAATTTGTTGAATCTATTGATCAAGATTCCATTTGCACTCTATGTTTGTACAGGCCCTCTTCTCTTAATATCGGTGATCTTGTTTAGTGTTGTCATTGTCAAACAGATAAAGAACAAAAAGAAATAATTCTTATTCCCATTATCAGACACCTTTTGTTCATTTTTACCTCTGTTTGGACACCTTTTCACCCGTTTAAGGCAAAAAAAAGACAAGTTTTAAAAAAACTTGTCTTTTTTTTATTAAAGCTAAAATAAACTACGATTATTTAAGCATTTTTTTTATTTGCTCTTTAACTATGTTTAAATCACTACAGGTTAAAATGGGTATTAACGAGTTAATTTCTTCAATATCTTTATCCCACCATTTTAATTGTAAAAGTAGGTCTATAAGCTCGTTATCAAACCTTTTGCGTATTGGGCGAGCGGGGTTTCCGGCAACTATGGTATACGGCTCAACGTCGCTTGCAACAACACTACCAAGCCCAATTATTGCCCCATCGCCAATTTTTACTCCTGGCATAATCGTTGCGTTTTGACCAATCCAAACGTCGTTACCGATTATAGTATCGCCCTTAAGAGGCATTTCGCTGTGTGGCGGCACGTTTTGATCCCACCCTTCAAAAATATAAAATGGAAAGGTAGTTACAGCATTCATTTGGTGATTAACTCCGTTCATTATAAAATTAACTCCCGAAGCAATTTGGCAAAACTTGCCTATAATTAGTTTATCGTCGTAATATTCGTAGCGATGCAATACGTGGCGCTCAAAAAACACGTCGCTAAAATAGGTAAAATCACCCACTATTATATTCGGGTTAGTGAGCGTTGGTTTTACGTAAGTAACAGTTTTAAATCCCGGCACAGGAAAAACTTTATTTGGATTTGGTTTTATTCCGTTTTTCATAAAATAACTCCTAAAATATTAATATAGTAACTCAAAAGTCGCTCTATACATCGATTACCGCATAGTTTATTTTTGTTTACTAGATAAATTCTCGCACCTTTTGCCTATTATTCTAACTCAAATTTAATGCCGTTTTTTATACAATAGTGCTCTGCATAAGAATTTGGCGAACATTTTACAATAATATTGGGATGATCTTTAAACGCATCCATCGTAATATATATTACCGAATCAGGAAGGTAAATCCACTCTAAGTTTTTATGCTCCATAAGGGTTTTTCTATCAATGCGCGATATATTAAACAAACGAATACCATTATTTTCAACACGATAAAAACAATTGTTATTATTGCTAGAATCATAAAACTCAACACCTTTTAAAATCTCTTTTATCAACACGTCGAGTTCTTCTTCCGTGGGATTATGCGAGAGTCTTACTCCAGCACTACTACCAACTGTGTTTAGTAAATTGGGATTAAGTTTCGCTTCGCCAACGTAAACGGGTATAATTTTTCCATTGCTCTTTTTTGCATATTTAATTTCATACTCAATATATACCGATTGATAAGAATTTTCGGTCACCAATAAAAGTACAAAACCCTCTCTCGCAGCAGCCTTTATCATCTTTTTAGCCTGCATTTGATAATTAAATCCGCCAAAAACGTTATCTTCCTCATCAATTATCAGCATATCTTTTTGCAAAAGCCGTTGGCTAATTCTTTCTTTTAAGGCGCGATCTTTTGATGAATACGAAATAAACACTTTCATCTGTTTTGCAATATGCTCAATATTTTTCAATTGTTTTTCTAAATCATCATTCAAATTTATGGTAAAAACCTTTTTATCGGCAAAATTTTCTATATATTCACGCTCAGTTTTAACCCATTTTGAATTGCGCGCGTTATTGCTATCTACGTAAATAAACCAATCTCGCTCGTCTATTTCTCTTTTTATGAGATCTTCAATTTCGTTTTCATCCGAAAGGCATTTTAAATAAAACATTAACGGCTCAAACCCAAGCTTCTCTAAATAATTTCTTATCTCTCTAACTTTAGCAATATCTTGATGCGAATGTGAAATAAACACCCAACCGCCTTGTTTCATATTTTACTCCTTAATATATAAGCTATTTTTTTAATATAACTTGGTCTATAGCGCGATTAACTGCATATTCACTCATTTTTACATATGAACAAAGCTGCAATTAAAATTAACTCTTTATCGTTTATAATTATATCATAAAAGCGCTGTTTAAGCAACTAAAATTAAGGGCAAGCCATTTAGGCCTGCCCTTTATAAGCTAGTAAATATTTACCTTTTAGTTATTGGTAAAAAGCGTATAAATATTTTGCACGTCTGCTGCGGTTAAATACCCATTATCATAAGCTGTTTGTAAAGAATAAAACCTTCCTTCGTATAAAACCTCAATTCCTTTACCGCTTGAAAAAACAAACTCGCACCCTGCAATAAATTGAGTAACAACTACTGCACCATAATCACAGCAGTCACAATACATTAAAGCAGCTATAGCCCCACTTTTATACTCTCCGCAGTATTTATCAACCCATACGCTGTTTGCATTAATGTGGTAAGGCCAATAGCTTTCAATTAAAACAGAATAATTGTAATGCGGCAAAAATCCGTCGTAAGTTTTAAAATCTATAACCGCGTTGCAGTTGGGCATAATAAAGGCAAATTCCCAATAAAGACCACCTACGTAGTTGCAGGTTGCAATCTTTTTACCGTTTACCAAAAACAAATAGCCCACGTCGTATGCCATGCCGATTTTTACAGTTACCCATTCACCCGCCTTTGCAGTAGACGGCAACTCTTCATATAACCATGTTTTATTATTCATCGTTATTGAGTAATCGGGTGCAAGCACGTTTTTAATAATTTCGTTCAAGTCGCAATTTACGAGCTGATAGTAGTTATTTTCGCTTCCTTGGACGTAAAAAACGGTATACGTAACAAAAATTAAGTTACCAAACTCTGTTTTTACCACGTAAGCAGGCTCAACGTCTGGCAAACCAATATTTTCGGTAATTTTAACAAATTGCACCTTTTCAACAGGTATTTCGCAAACGAATGAACTATCGCCATAATTGCACACCTCAGCCTTGCCCGCATAGGATACGAATTCATGGTAAGCAACCGTATTAGCCTCGTTAGCTAAGCTTGGTATATATAAAAGCTTAAAATAGCTTCCGTTTGAGTCACGATAATTTCCGTTATTAAAATAAAGTTCAAACTCCCTACCGCCCGCTGCTACAAACTTAACGGTAAACGCGCTCCCTCCGTCAATTTCTCCCTCTTCGCTCTTAATTGGATAACTATCTAACCAATAATACTTCTCAAAAATATCGGCAATTATCTTTTTATCAGTCGTACTAAAACAGTTTTTTAAATTCCCGGGGGCAACTCCTACGTATTCAGTAGTCGTTTTTACCTCTAAAATATCCTCAACCTCTACCCAGTTAAGCCACTCACAGCCCGCCTGATCGCGAATAAAGTAATTGGTAGGCTCAGGAGGCAAGCCCATTTGATATCCGCACACGTCGCAAAACTCGTCTTCATCGCCGTTAACGTGCGTTCCATAACCGTATACCACGTCCTCTACAGCAAACTCTCCGCTCGGCTTCCACCAATGATGAGTTTCGCTATATAACCATTCTATTGCCACTTCGCCAACCGGATATCCACATACGTCACACTTATAGTCTTTATCTGCATCTGAATGCTCCCCTGCAATATCGTAAGACGGGCAACCGCAGGTGTATTGATAATAGTGGGTGTTCTCATTTACAACCCATTGGCCAGTATGCTCGTGAAGTATATATCTGCCGCCAAACGGCGCTTCGGAATTGTATCTAATAGAAATAACGAAATTATATTCAAAATCCTTAAAGCCGTATTCAAGTGTTTTCGTTTGCTCAAAGCCAAGGCTATTTATTATTATAATGCAAAAGGTCAGCTCGCCGTTGCCGTTGGTTATCTCTCCGTCGGAATAGACGAAGCGATAATCTCCGTAAGAGTCTTTAAATTGCTCAAGCTCGATGGCAGGTTCAAAACAATACGTGCTAAACGCGCCCGACAAAGAAGAATGTAAATTTCCCCTAGTGCCAAAATACTCAAAATTTTGCGCTCTTAAATATTGATAAATTTCGTTAAGATATTCGTTAAACTCTTGCTTAGAAAAGTGAACGTATATATTTTTATCATTTTCTTTTATAAAATGCTTTTCGATTATCGGCAAATCTTCAACCAAGCATTGCTGCAAAATTTCTTGCGAAAACCATTTGTTTAAGGCTTTTCTACTACATGATGTAAAACAGCATAAGCATAAAAGCACCGTTAAACATAAAACAATTAATCTTTTCATTTGCCTACCTCCTTATTTAAAAATAGCTTTTTCAATCTTTTCAATATTGTTCTTTACAATTTCAACGTAATAATCCACGGTTTGCATCGGCAAAAGTTGTTTAATATCCTCAACGTTAATCTCAAGAAACACGTTTATATTTTTTCGATTATCACTTTTAAAGCCGTTATCAGAAATAACAACCTCAAAAGCAAAAGGAGCAAAAGGCGTGTTAAAAGCATAAACTTCAATCTGCGCCGCATTCTTATTAAAAATAAATTCTTCTTCACCACCGCGATTATAATATTTATATTCGTATCCTCGCTCTATTAAAAAGGCAAATTTTTCTTCAACGTATTTTTTTAAATTCTTTATAAAGATATTACGCTTTTTGAATAAACACATATTTACTCCCTCCTCGTTTGCGGTTTAAAATATAATATTAAAACGGTTAGTTACCTCAACGTCAATCGTAATATAATTAGACCATTTATTAAAATCGAAAGTAAACTTGCCCTTTTTGGCAGTTATTCCATATTCGTCCTCTATTACCGTAAAGCCGTGTTCTTGCATAACCATATTAATATCTTCTCTTGAAGAATTGATAGAAAGGCCGTAAAACTTAATTTCGGGATCTGTGATTTCTATTCTCGTAATATGTTGAGCTTTATTCATATAATCGGGATATGAAGTTACCGTATAGACCACGCAGTGCTCGGGGTCTACTTGTTCACCGTTTTCATCAAGCGTTGGAACATAGCCTGTTCCGTAATACATATTGCCGCCGAATAAACCGTATTTCATTTGATAGTTTGAAAAATCTACGTTATCAACCTTTTCGGCAATCCAAAACTCCAAATTCGTTTCAGGCGAAGGCAGCTTATTACACCCAACCGATAAAAAGGCAAAAACTATTGCAAACATTATTGCTAATATCTTTTTCATAAAAGGTATCTCCTTTAAGTTAATCTTTTCACCTATTATACTACACTTGGCGGCAAAATTCCTTATTTATTTATTAAAATAAATAATTTGTTAAAATAAAAAGTGGAGTTAATCAACCTATAGCCCCACTTTTGCCATTTGCAATTTTTTAACAGCACTTAAAACAATATTAATTTTTAATAAGCACGAACAATTTTTAATTATAATGCAAAAATGAAGTTTTATGGTTAAAGCAAAGTCGCGAAAAACAGCAAAAACCCGTATATAAGGCGATTAACCTAATATTCAAAAGGCCATCGAATAAAATTCGGTGGCTTTTCACTTTATTTATTTGATTTTAAAACGCTTAAATATATTTCTTCTACGGCAAGGGCAAAATTATTTCTATCGTATTTTTTACTGATATTTAAGCTTTGCTCCTTTGCTGAGTTGCACCAATTGCCGTCGCTGTAAATTTGTGTTAGCCTTTGCAAAAACTGCTCTTCGGTTTGATAGGTATATCCGTTTACGCCTTCAACTATAACGTCGCTTAAGCAATCGTCTTTACGGCAAAGCAAAGGCAGGCCGTTTGCCATGGCCTCAACGTAGGTTAAGCCTTGGGTTTCGCTAGTTGAAGCGCTAACGAATAAGTCGCCAAGTTGATAATAGGTATGCACCTCGCTCGGCAAAACCTTACCTGTAAAAACAACCTTTTTGTTAATGCCCAATTTTTCGCTTAATTTTTCTAATCCCTCTTTTGCGGGGCCGTCGCCTACCACTAAAAAGGTTATATTTGGCAGTGTTTTTAGCGCTTTAGCATAAAACTCTAAAAGTTCGTCTACCCTCTTTTCATCGCCCATACGGCCAAGATTAATCATAACGAACTTATCTTTATCAATGCCAAGCTGCGTCTTCTTTGCCAGCTTTTGCCCGTCAGACAGCAAATTTTTATGTTGATCTAAATTAATGCCGCTGGGAATTACCGATATTTGCTTGTTTATACCAAAATTTTCTAAAGCACCCTTCACCTTCGTGGTAGGAACTATTATTGCAGCTGCCTTTTTTAGCCTATTTTTAATAAAAATTTTAACCGCCCACTTGCCAATTTTTTTCGCAGGGAATACGTAGCCTACGTATTCTTCATACATCGTGTGATAGGTATGAACGATTGGAGCATGCGTTTTTTTGGCAACCTGAAGAGCAAACTGATAACTAAAAAACTCACACTGACTGTGAATAACGTCTGGCTTCCACTCAATTAGTTCGTCTATAAGCTTATTTTTGTAAGAAAGCGCAACTCGCACCCCGGGATACACTACCTCTAAAGATGCCGACTTAACGTAATAAATACTCTCTTCCTTTTTGCTTTTTCTATCCGCTGAAAGAGTTAAAATTCTTACGTCGTGCCCGCGAAGGCATAACGCGCTGTATAAATTTTTTGTAGAGGTTACAACGCCGTTGGTTGTTACCGTAAATAAATCGGTTGTAATTAATATCTTCATATTTATTGTTTTTAAAGCTGCTCCAAAACGCTATCGCCTATTTTTAAATACCGATGTTGAACAAATTTATCTTAAACATTGGCTTTTAAAAAATTATAACATTATTTTATGTCTCGTG
>JAFTIY010000078.1 GCA_017456665.1 Clostridia bacterium
AAGGGCGTTATTAACGCTCAAACCTATTGGGGCGAAAAGCTTCCTTATAACCAAGAGGGTAATTACCACCTCGACGGTTGGGAAACGGGTATTGGAGAAGCTGAAGCATGGGCTATCCGTTCAACTAACTTCGTTCTTTCCGGTAGTGGTTATATTACCGTAAGAATGGGGGGGAACGTTGCTGCAGTTAAGGTTTATACCAAAGACGGTACTTTAATCGGCAATTACGCTGCTAACAGATTTAGCGATACCGATTTCCCCTTTGCAGGAACTAAAGGCTCATGGGCAGATATGGCTACTTATGCAATTGATTTAAGTGCATATTTAGGTCAAGAACTCTATATTGAGCTTTGCGATACAGGAAGCGGTGCATGGGCACACGCATTCTTCGATGCAGTTAACACCTATTATGAAACTGCACCCGACGTTGCTAATTTATACGACACCGTAACCGCTCCAATCTCTAAAGATGAAGCAGGTGCGCTCGTATACGGCGAAGTTCAAATTAAATGGGTTAAACTTTAATAAAGTTAAAGTTTGATAAAAACTTGTAAAATAGTAGTAATATGGGCGGTGTAAAACCCGCCCATATTTGACATATAGTTAAAATAATGGTATAATTAGCCTATAACGAGGTGAATTATGGCAACAATTAAAGACGTGGCTAAAAGGGCAGGGGTAGGAATAAGCTCTGTTTCTAGATATTTAAATAATTCAGGTTACGTTTCAGAAGAAAATAAAATAAAAATAGAACAGGCGATATGCGAACTAAATTATAAGCCCAGCTACATTGCAAGAACGCTGAAGGCTCGTCACGCATATATGGTAGCATTATTCGTACCTACTATAAGTCATCCGTTTTTTTGTAAAATCGCTTATTATATAGAACACTATTTATACGAACGCGGTTATAAAACGGTAATTATTAGCTCTCAAAACAACAAGCAAAAAGAAATTGAACTTTTGCAAATGCTTGAGCAAAATCAGGTAGACGGTGCTATTTTTATAACCCACCACTACTATGAAAAAATGAACTCCAAGCTTCCGCTGGTTACTATCGACCGCCATTTAGCAGAGGGGGTTCCGTGTATAACCAGCGATAATTATCAAAGCACGTTTAACGCACTTGAGTTTCTTTACCAAAGCGGGTGCAAAAAAATAGGCTTTATAGGTGGTCAGCCTCGTACTGAGTCGGAGGTATTATACCGTTATTACGCCTATCAAGAGTTTGTTCACGAGCGTGATTTACCCTCTATCGTAAGTTATTCTGATATCCCTCACGGAGAAGAATACGAGGTTGTGCGCGCGTTTTTTGAAAATAACCCTAAAACAGACGGGATTTTTGCAGCAAGCGATATGCTTGCAAATATGGTGTACCAATACGCTACGGCACATAATATAAGAGTGCCGGAGGAGTTAAAAATAATTTCTTACGACGGAATTATTTCGGAGTGGATACAGTACCCGGATTTTACTTGCGTAAAGCAAAACGTAGAAGCTATGGCAAAAGCTGCCGTAGACGTTTTGCTCCGCAGAATAAAAGGTAAGCCTTACGATAAAAAAACGGTAATTCCGTGCACCTTCGTTAAGGGCAAAACCACTTAAGGAGTAAATAATATATGATTGTTTGTATAGGTGAAATTCTTGCCGATATGATCGGTTTTAATAAAGATGGCGTAATTAGCTTTAATCGTTACGCCGGTGGAGCTCCTTTTAACGTTGCTTGCGATATAAAAAAATTGCAAGGCAAAGCGGGCTTCGTAGGTTGCGTTGGCAACGATTTAATAGGTAAGTTTTTGCTTAATTACGCGAATAACTGCGGCTTTGATTATTTAAATATTAAGCTCAGTGATATTTATAATACTACTTTAGCTTTCGTAGAGTTAGACGAAAAGGGAGAAAGATCGTTTAGCTTTTATCGCAAAAATACTGCCGATTATCAGTTGGATATCTGCGAGGTAGAAAATGCAGTTCAAAGAGCTAATATAGTTCACCTAGGCTCGCTAATGTTAAGCGAGGAATACGGCCGTATGGTTGCAGATAAAACGGTTGAGCTTGCTCGTAAATATAATAAGCTGCTTAGCTTCGACGTTAACTATCGCAGTGATATTTTCAAAAGCGATGAGCAAGCAGTTAAAATTTACCGCAAGTATTTAGAGCAGGCTGATATCGTTAAACTTAGTGAAGATGAGCTCTATATGTTTGCCGGCGTTAACGACCTTGATAAGGCTCTTTCTATAATGAATAAACCAAACAGGGTAACCTTGGTTACACTGGGCGCTAAAGGCAGTGTGGGTATTTATAACGGCGCTATATGCCATGTTCCAACTATTTCGGTAAAGGTTGTAGATACCACCGGTGCGGGAGATGCATTTTATGCAGGAGCGTTAACCGTTCTTGATAAGGTTAATATATCTTCGTTAAACGAAAAGTCTCTTGAGCAAGTTTTAAAATTTGGCAACGTTTGCGGGGCTTTAACTACAAGTGGATATGGCGCGGTCGACGCTTGCCCCACTTACGATGAAGTAATTAAATATTTAAAATAGATTTTGTAACGTTTAAACACACCATAAAGGTTATAGATGTTTAGGGTGGGTTTGATAAAGATTTTCTAAATATGCTGTTAATCGCGTTATAGCCCCACTTTTTTTGTTTTTTTTTACAAAAAAAGTGGGATTAAAAATAAAAAATCGAGTTTTTATTAGGTTAATTAATATATAATAAAAAAAATTAACTTGCACCTATAATTTTGGCTCTTGTATTAATTTTAAAATGCCGTTAATCAATCTATAGCCCCACTTTTTGTAAAACTTAAGCAATTTTTACTGTAAATTATCGAGTTTAACGCTCGTAATGTAATAAATTATTATAATAAGGAGAGACAATGAATGCTATTTTAAATCACTCCGTTTACGGAAAAATCGTCTATGAAGAAAGTTTTTGGACAGGGAAAAAGTCGCTTACTTTAAACGGCGAGCCATTAACTGCGGTTGATAAAAAGACCTTTTATTTTAATAACGAGGGCAAAAGTGTTTACGTTAGTTTAAAAGGAAATTATTATACCGGTTTAAAACTTACCGTTGAAGGGCAAGAATTTACCGTTGTGCCTCCATCAAAGTGGTACGAGTTCGCATTGTCTGTTTTGATTTTTATTTTGATTGTGATATGGGGTTCAAATCCTTGGCTTTGCTCAATTATTCCTATCGTTGGCGGAGCGATAGGTGGTGGTATAAGCGGAGTTATGTTGCTAGTGAATTTATCCGTTATGAAGATTGTTAAAAAGGCGTGGCAAAAACTATTGGTATGGATTGGCTTTACGTGTGCAACCTTCTTTTTGTGCCACGTAATTGCACTCGCTTTACTTTCGGCAATATAAGTATAAAAGGATAAAAATTAGGGCGTTTGTAAATTTTTATATTTAATCGTTAATTGAATAAAAAGGCTTACGTAAATGAACTGCACCCCAAAAAGTGCACGGATAAAAAAAGGCTAAACAGGAAGGAATTAAGATTTCTTCCTGTTTTTTAATCTTTTAGTGTTGTAAAATTCTAACCAATCTTCAACAATTGCTATGTGGGGTTCACTTCAAAAACGTTAGCCTTTTTTTATAAAAAAACGCGGTGTAAACAATTGCAATCGTTTGCTTTTTTTTATTGCGTAATTTATAATAGTTTTAGCGGTTAAAACAACGCCGGCGTTAAGGAGAAAATTATGTATACCCTAGAGCAAAAAATTAAACTGATTGAGCAATCTAATAGCTTTGCCGATTTAAATCAAGAGGTTATGCCAAAGGCGTATAAGGAGGATTATTATTTCGTTTCTTATTCGCATAAAGACTATAAAAAGGTAATGAAGGATATTTTATTGCTTGAGGACTGCGGAATAAATATTTGGTACGATACCGATATGCACGTGGGTGAAAATTGGGAGGATATCGCTAAAACGTATATTTCTAAATTTCAATGCAAGGGCATAATTTTTTATCTTTCTAAAAATTCTATTTTATCTGATGCCTGTAATAAAGAGGTTGAATACGTTCTTGAAAACGATAAGCAGTTTTTTAGCGTAAATATTCCGCTTGAAGAGGGAGAGCAAAGCAGTAGCGGGTTGGCAATGCTATTAAAGCTTAAAGAACAAGGATATAATATTTCAGATCGTAGTATTAGTAATTTTGAAAAAGCCTTTTCAGATAAAATGTTGTATTTGTCTTACGGCGATTCAATTGAGCGCAAAAGGGAGCAAATACAAAATTTAAAGGGAGAGGATTTGTTGGTTTTTGATTACGAATATAATTTAAATACCGATGAAAGCTCTTGTAAATTGAAAGAATGTAGAGATAACTCTTTAGTAAAAATGCATTTTAAAAACAACTATCAAGTAAACGAAGAAGGCAGTAAAGAGTTTGGTAGGTTGTATTCGTTGCAATCTATTGATAGGTGCGTTTTTGCAAACTCGGTAAAACTTTTTGAGGTACGTTTGCCCGAAAAAATGACCGAAATAGGCGATTATGCATTTATTAACTGCTACAAGCTAAAAAATATAAATTTGGATATGGAGCTTTGCTATATTAGAGATTTTGCTTTTGCTTCTTGCCGCTCGCTCGATATTTCAACGATAAACTGCAAGTTTATAGGTAAAAACGCCTTTTACCGTTGCGATTCACTTAAAAATATTAATCTTAACGTAAACGAGGTTGGATTTTTTGCGTTTAGCAATTGTAAAAATTTGCAAAGCGTACGCTTTTTAAAAAGGCCGTATAAGTTAGATAAATTTGCATTTAGTAAATGTAAATCACTAAAAGATATTTATTTAACTAACGGCGAGGCCAACGTAATTAAATCAAGCTCTAGCCCGATAGTTATTAGCGAAAGCTGTTTTGAGGACTGTACGAGCATTGAGCAAATGACCTTTAAAGGAAAAATAGACTTAAAGAATAGCAACGGCTTATTTTGTGGTTGCCATAACTTAACCGAAGTGGTTTTCGACGTTGCTTCTTTAAAAAGTATTCCGTCAACTGCGTTTATGCATTGCCGTAAGCTAGAAAGAGTTGAGGGGTTGGGGAAGGTTAAGATTTTTGCTCGCAGTAGCTTTTTTATGTGCGAAAATCTTTTAAGCGCCGATTTAAGTGGAGCAACGCAATTTGAAAATCAGGCTTTTGCTTATTGCGGACTACAAAGCTTGAATTTACCAAGCGTTGTAACTATTCAAGAAAACGCCTTTGCTTTGATGGATAACTTAACCAAAATAGTTATCGGCAGTAAGCTTAAGCAACTTGAATCAAACGCATTTTACGGTTTGCATAACGTAAAAGAAATAGAGGTTCACTCTGTTGGCTTTGATTTTTACTACGATTCGTTTGCCGAGGTGCATCCGCAAACAGTTACGGTACGCGACGTTGACTTTTTATTTTCTTTGCTCGAAAATAACTCAACCGAACTTAAAACCGTTTACGTTGAAGAAGGTCTGTTAACCGAAGATTTATTGAGCGAAGCCCCAATTTTACTAATAGCTCAAGTGAGCGATAAGCCCGGCTTTGATAAGTTTACGGTTGACGATAGCAACCCGTATTTAAAATACGTTAACAAGCGCGTTATCGTTCAATTTAAAAACGACGAGCGCATTTATACCTATTGTAACGAAGCGGGCTTTGATGAGCAAAGAGGGGAATATTATTTGGTTTTAAACAAAAAACATTACCAATCCGAAATCGAAAGCGTGATGATTGATCCCTATTATTAAGCTAATAAATAAACGGCTTTTAATTTAAAAGCTTAGTTGGATAATTTATAAAAAATGCGTGTTAATCGCGTTATAGCCTCACTTTTTTTAAAAAACAGCCAAAATTGTTTATCGGTTAAGTAAGTCGCTTTATATAGTGTGTTAATCGCGTTATAGCCCCACTTTTTTTAAAAAATCAATGATCTTTTACTATTATAGTGCAACTACGGTAAAATGAATTAACTATAATATAAAAAAGTTACCAAGGAGTAAAAATGATTAAAGTTGTGTTGTTTGATCTAGACGGAACTTTGCTTCCGATGGATCAAGACGTGTTTATAAAAAATTACTTTGGCATGCTTGCCAAGCACCTTGCTCCGCACGGATACCAGCCCGAAAAACTTATAGGGGCGGTTGTAAAGGGAACAGAAGCTATGATTTTAAATAATGGAAAAATAACCAACGAGCAAGCCTTTTGGCAGTTATTCGAAGGAGTATACGGTGTTGGCTCTAGAAAAGACGAAGGCCTATTTGCTCGTTTTTACGAGGAGCAGTTTGATAAAATTAAACTGGTTTGCGGGTTTAACGAAATGGCACTAAAGGCGGTGCAAACGGTAAAAAGACGGGGGTTTAGAGTGGCTCTTGCAACAAACCCAATCTTTCCCGCTGTAGCAACGCATAAAAGAATAAAGTGGGCAGGGCTTACGCCTGAGTGTTTTGAGTTGATTACCACTTATGAAAATTCAAGTTACTGCAAGCCTAATCCAAAATATTATTTTGAAATATTAAAAGAGCTTAACGTATTAGCTGAAGAATGCGTAATGGTGGGTAACGACGTTGGCGACGATATGGTAGCCGCGTCGCTCGGTATGAAGGTTTTTCTTTTAACAGATTGCTTAATTAATAAAAGCGAGGAGGATATCTGCAATTATCCTAACGGTGGGTTTAACGAGCTTATCGCTTTTATTGAAAATTTAAATAAACAGTTGCCGTAAAACACGTATAATGCGCTTGCCTTAAGGTGGGCGCATTTTTAATTTATATGCCGTTAATCGCGTTATAGGCGGGTTTTTACTTGTGAATAGACGTACTTTGATAGGTTAAAAAATAATTTTATCTTTTGTATTACGTAAAAACTTTTATTTTTTTAATTTCAAGTTTACTGCTCCCTTTTAAAAAAATAAGCTTGTTTAGCTCGCGCTCAAAATTATAAGCGAACTCTGTTATAATAATTATAAAATACTATTTGTAATAATTTTTTAAATATAGTATTGACATTGTGTTCGTAATGTGATATAATCTTTATATTAAGTGCAAAAAAATGCTTGTACATTGGAGAAAATAATGAAAGTAGTTATTGAGTTATCCGGCAATTGGGTTCTTTCACGCAAGGCAGATCTAAAATTGCCCATAGCTGTAATTGAAGAAGCCCTTCAGCTTAATTTTGGCAAAAGCGTTCGCGTTTGCACAAAATCTTTTACCGCGCTTATTTTCGAGCTTGAAGATGGAAGTAGTATTACCGAGGGGATGCTTAATCAGTTTTTAAGCGGTTTACTCGTTGAAAAATACGGTGTTAGCGAATTAGATAAAGTTGCGGTTTTGCGCGTTGAAAAAGCTTCTAATGCTCCTTCGAATGATAAAAATGTAAATGAAGAAAACGTTCAGCCAAATAGCGGTTGGACTGATTTCGTTTTTGGTAAAAAACAGCAAGAAGACCTATCGTCTAACGAGGATGAAGAATTTAATTTGTTTAAAAAAGGCGGCAAGGTAAATGAAGAAAATTCCTCTTTAAGCCAAGCTACGCAAGAACAAGCTGCTACCGATGGCGACCAAGATAAAGCTGAAGATGACTCAGGAATTTTTAAAAAGGGAGGGCAGTCGCAGTCTTTATCTCAAAAATTAAGTTCTGCAAAAAATGAAGAGGGCAGCGAGTTAAAGGCAGAAAAAGAGAGCCTACTTACCATGAAAAAAGGCCCGATTGGCGGAGATGGGGCTACGGGTGGAGATAGAGCGCAAAAGGTGCTCGAAAAAATAGATTCGCTCGTTGGGGCTGACGAGTTCAAACGTTTAATGCACGAAATTTACGAGGTTGCGCCAATTATCAAGCAAAATGGAACGGCGCAAAGCTTTCAAGTTCAAAGTTATCTCTTTTCTATAAGTGAAGGGGCAGGTTTGACCACTTGCATAACCCTTTTTGCCGAGCTAATATCGGCACTCAATCTTAAGCGTATTAGCGGCGTAAAAGAGGTAAAAATCGAGCCTCAAATCAGAGAAGAAATAAATCCGTTTGATAACGCTCTGCGTGAAATTTGCACTTTTGGAGCAGAAAGCAAACTTATAGCAATCAATATCACCGATTGGATGAGCAGTTTTAACAACGCAAAAATGCGCAATTTTTTACAAACGGTAAATAAATTAAAAGATAATATTTACGTATTTAACATTCCCTTCCTCGATGATGAGGCGGTGGATAGAGTTAAACAGTCTTTATCCGATATGATGTTTATTCGTTGCGTTACCTTTGCTCCACTCGATATGCAGCAAATTACAAAGTGCGCAAAAATGCAACTTGAGCAGTTTAAATATACTGCAACCACGAGTGAATGGCAGACTTTTAGAAACCGCATTGTAGAAGAAAAGAGCGACGGTAAATTTTACGGCTTTAACACCATTGGCAAAGTGGTAAACGAAATGCTTTACGCCAAGCAACTTGCATGCGCAAAAAGTGGCGTAAACGATAAAGTAATAACTAAAAAAGACGTAGCTGATCTTTGCAAAAACGCAAACTACGAGCGCTCGATTGGGCTTGAAACGCTTGATAAAATGGTTGGCGGTAGCAAAATTAAACAAAGAATTGAAGAAATTATTTCGCAAATTACGGTTACCCGTTCATCCGATAAGCTTCAATCTCCCTGTATTCACATGAGATTCGTAGGCAACCCGGGTACGGGCAAAACTACCGTTGCGAGAATTGTAGGCAAGGTGCTTAAAGAAAAGGGCGTTTTAAGGCTTGGTAACTTTTTTGAGTATACGGGTAGAGATTTTTGCGGCCGATACGTTGGCGAAACAGCGCCTAAAACCTCTGCTATTTGTCGCGATGCGTACGGCTCGGTTCTTTTTATCGACGAGGCGTATTCGCTATATCGCGAGGGCTCAAGCGGTGTTGATTACGGCAGAGAGGCACTTGATACCTTGATTGCCGAAATGGAAAATCACAGAACCGACCTCGTGGTTATTATGGCAGGATATACCGATGAGATGGACAAGCTTATGGAAGGAAACGCAGGGCTTGCAAGCCGTATGCCTTACGTTATAGAATTTCCAAACTTTACAAAAGAAGAGCTTGCTAAAATTTTTATGTCGATGGTTGGCGAACGCTTTAACTACGACGAAAAGCTTGAAGAAGCGGTTAAAAATTACTTTAACAGCCTTTCAGACGAGTTGCTTAAATCAAAGAGCTTTGCAAACGCGCGTTACGTGCGCAACCTGTTTGAGCGCACTTGGGCAAAGGCTGCAATGAGATGCAGACTAGGTAAGGCAAAAACGGTAACAGTTATCAAAGAAGACTTTGAGATTGCTATTTCGGATAAGGAATTTAGGCCAGTTGAAAAGAAAAAAACTACCATCGGCTTCAGATAAGCTTGTGGCTTAAACAACCATTAAAATTTTGCTTTCGTTACGATATTAAAAATTTATTAGTTGTTTTTTGAGGAATTTATGGAACAAGAAAAATATTTACAATGCAAAAAGGTTTATGAGGATTTTTGCAAGTATTTAGATAAAAAGGGTATCATTTACGAAGGACATTTAGAT
>JAFTIY010000079.1 GCA_017456665.1 Clostridia bacterium
ACACTGTGAGGTACTTATGGAAATATTTTACGGCGGTGAGCTTGGAGTTGATCCTGATACCCCCGTTAATAAAATAAGAGAAAGTTTAGAAAATATACAAGCGATTAGTTTTTCTGTGGAAGAAAAAAGATTTAATCCTGCCGAACAAGAATTTTGGAGTGATCTCAGCAGCGGAATATATACCGTTGCGCTTGAATTTTTCTTAGAAAAGCATTTAACCTACGTTTTTGCCTTTGAAAAGGAAGAGATTACCGACTTTTTAATTGAGTTTATCGACGGTAGGAGTGAAAAGGTTATTTATTCTTTTGAACTTCCCATTGGAAAGGAGCTTACTCTCGATAGTTACCCCGATTTACCGTCCGATGGGCCAGGATACACGGTAAGTTGGTCGAATACGGATAGTTTTATTCCAGACAGAAACGTTAAGATTTACGCCGTTTATAATTATACTCAATACGCCATTAATTACGTTTATGACGACGAGCTTTTTGAAGAGGCTTACGGTGGGCACGATTATTATACCGTAGCTACCGACTCAAGCGGAGAAATAATGCCCGTTTCATTAAAGACTATGTATTCAGCTAAAAAGAAGTTTTTGGGCTGGAGTACCCAATTAAACGGTCAACCGATTAGGGAATTTAAAGCTGATTTAAGCAATCTTAACGGCGTTACTTTGTATCTTATTGCAGAAGACTACACGAGCGAAGAGTTGAGCTTTTATCAACAGTTTGAAAATACTTTAAATTTATCACAATACACTTTGACAAACGTGGAAGAGGATAGGATTATCGTTGTTGATAAGGCTAGTAAGTACGCTCATGCAATCAGTCAATTCAGCAATAATGAAAAAAAATCTACCGTTATATGGTACGGCGATTATTATTACAATCTTTCAGGCGGATGGTATTGCGAAAAACCGTTTGAAGAAGAGATATCGCATATAACCGATATAGGGCTTGCTCATTGTTTTCCGAAAAATAAATGTGCAACCAATATCGTAAAAACCGCCGATGGCTATCAATACGATCTTGTTTTTGCCGACGAAAGTTATGCTTTTACGGTAAAGTCTAACGGAAATTACTTTACCGCAATTGAAAGCGAATATGCAAAAACTCATATTAAGGCAACTCTTTCAAATAAGGCCGAAAAACTAAAAATACCCACAAACCTTGAGTTTAAGGTTTTTCCCAGAACAACTGTAACTGACGTTGATTTAGGCGAATTCGTTTTTGATTTAGATACGAGCCATCTTAACTACGCTGATTTCGTTGAATATTTTGAAAAATCTACCTTTAATTACGAAAGCAAGCATATTTATTTAGGCCTTTATACGGATAAAGAGCTTACTACGCCTCTTACCGAAAGTTATTACAATTCAAATAAAAACAATAGGTTAAGTATATATACTAAATTTATTGATAAGAAGGAGTATATTGATCGTATTTTGATTGGCGTTGACGTTTACGTTGAATACGATCATAGCCAGACTGGGCAGCGTAATAAAGTGTTGCTTGAAAGCCTTTCTCTTTCTGTAAGTGATCTTGTTTTATTGCCAGCGTTATGCGAAAAATACGACGGGTGGGGGCAATACGGCTATATTTTATCAAATGATATGGCTACGGTATACGATCGCGCAAGTCTAATTTTAAAAGAGGGCAAAGGGCGTGTTGGTATATTTAACGAAATAGACGTTTATCAATGGATAAGCACTAATTTAAATAAGCTCATTAGCGGGGATTATTCTATTGAAGTGTGCATATTTACCGATGTGCAATCTTGCCACATTACCATTGAAGGGTACGGCTCTTTTTATCATGACCCATACTTGAGGCCGACTGAATGGCTTATTGAAAAGGACGGAATGGTGCCCTCGGGATATTATAAAGACGCGGAATGTACAAATTCCATCAGCGAGAGGGAATATTTAGGTAGCGAAATTACCATTTACTGCACCTGGGAAAAGGGCGAAATAGTTACCATAACCGTTTATGAGGATGAAAATAGAAATAAACAAATTAAAACTAGCACGGCTGTAAGTATTTATGATTTAAACGGATATTGGTGGGTAGATCAACCATTCTTTTACGATAAACAGTTAACTCTCGCAGTTCCATACGGCACAAGGCCGGAGGATGGTAAAACATACTACATTAACAGCAGTATTAAAGAGGTTGAATTTACGATTATTTGTAATCAAGTTGCTTACAAAACTAAAGGTTATAAAAACACCTCGCTTCAATTTAACATGCTTTCACGAAACGGCATTTTCTCTAAGATTGAAAGTGAACTTCGTAAGCTTGATTTATTGCCCGATTATAGCGAAAGCTTTCTAAACTTACTAATAAAAGAGGGGGCACTTACGAGCTTTCAACAAAAGAAAGGGCAAAATATTATATCTACTTTGGCGATAAATTAAAAAAATCGGGATATATTAACGCAAACGACGTGGATGATTTTGCTAAAAATATTCAAACAGCCAAGGAGCAGTATGACACTGTGTCGGCTTACGCAAAGGATGAGAGCGGACGGTTAACTCTAACGACAGTTGAAACCTATCTTACCGCCAATCTCACTACTAAAGAGCCCTACGAGGTAACACAAACGCCCACCGAAAGCATTAACCTATATATAGTAGGCGATTTTATAATTACTAACTTTACGCTTGTTACAAGTAACGGTACGCAGAGCAAAGAGTACGTTTTGTCCGGCGAATTAACCGTGGCTGAATTTATTCGATCAGTTTTGATGATTGATAATTGGTGGAATTATAAGGTTGAAAAAGATGGTAAAGAAATAACTACTAACGAGTTATTTGCTGAAAAGGTTTGCGAGGGTAATTATACGGTTACTCAGATTAACAAGTGACGTATAATCTGTGTTTTAAACGGATAAAATAGTGCGGTTATATTGCGTTAATCACGCTATAGCCGCACTTTTACCTTTTTTAGTTGGATAAAGTTTGTTTAAAAAGGGGTATAATTAATGCTTGGTAAAATTGTAAGTGTAATTATAGATAGACCGCTTGGCAGCGTTCACCCATTATATAAAAATATCGTTTATCCCGTAAATTATGGATATATTTTGGGTGTTATGGCAAACGATGGAGAGGAGCAGGATGCATACGTCGTTGGGGTGAATATTCCTTTAAAGGAGTTTAAAGGTAAGGTAATTGCAATTATTCATAGAAAAAACGACGTAGAGGATAAGCTTGTGGTTGCACCTGAAGGCTTGAATTTATCCAAAGAGGAGATTTTAAAGGCGGTAAGTTTTCAAGAAAAATATTTTGAAACAGAAATTTTTACCCTTATTTAACTTTTTTTGCGTTACTAAATGATGTCAAAATTGGTAAATAAAAAAAATAAATTAATAAAAATAAAAGGGGATTTTAATATTTAAATTAAAGCCCCGTTTTTTTTATTATAGCGCGTTAATCGCGCTATAGCCCCGTTTTTTATAAAATTAACGATTAAAGCTGTTTTGATTTTCGTTAAATTTACAAACCAATAAACAGAAAATTTGCGTTACTTTTAAAAACCTATTGAAAAATGCTTTCTTTTATGTTATAATAACAAAAGTTGAAAAAGTATTACGTCAAATATATAAGTCGCTTTAAAAAAGGTATACGTGGCTGAGAGTTTATGAGAGAAAAATATAAAAGTTACGCAGATGAAGAAAGGTTGATTATAGATAGCGCAACGCAAAAGCTTCAATCTTGCGAAGAAAAAAATAAAATACTTAAGGGCTTCTTATTGCGAATTAGGGCAACCGCTTTTTGCAGATTTTTTATCGTGCGTTGGAAGTGTTTTAAGAAGCTGCATCCAAAGATTGCTAAGCTTATAGCGCAATTTGCAAGCTTTTTGTTGTTTAGTTGTAGTGTAACCGTGTGGCAATATTTAGTTATGCTGTTTTTGCCATACGCCTTTAAAGAACTTGCAAACAAACCGTTTGTTTGGCCGAGTATAAAGCTGTGGAATTGGGCAGACGGCACTCCTGCAATATTCGGCGTTTTTAACGAGCCTGTGCTTTACGATAGTGCGGGTAACGTTAAAATTGGCGGTGGCTTGGGTAACTTTATAGCCTTTGAAATAGCGGTGTTTACCGCGCAATGCATTAACTTTCCGTTGCAACGTAATATCACGTTTAAGTCGCACGGCAATGCGTGGTATCAAGCGCTTTGGTATTTTATAGGCTGGGTACTCGTTTCGCTCTTTACAAACGCTCTTTGGGGATTAGTGAATATGTTTTGTATTCATTTTAGTTTTGCAAACTCGCTTACCGTTTTTATAAAAACGATGATAACGAGTACTATATCGATGATCGTATTCTTTTTTGTGTTTAAAATTATTTTTGACGACAGCAAAAGCCAAAAGGCGTAAAAACATATAAAAACAAAAGAAGGGGTAAAGTATGAAAAAAATCTTTAAAAAATTATTTGCAACGATAGGCATAATAATTGCAACCGTTTTAGTACTGGTAGTTTGTATTATAGCTTGGGGGCACGTTTACCGTAAAAATTACGAGTTTAGCGCACCTGCATCTATCACTCGTGACGACGGAGGTAAAACGGTTGTTGCACGCGGAAAAGCGCTTTACGATGAAAATGGAGATATTTACGAAATTCGTGGGGTGAATTTTGGTAATCTGTTTTTATCAGAGGGCTGGATGACGGTTAATTCGCTCGGTGCGCTTTATAACGACGACGGCACTTTTAAAAAGATAAACGATCAAGGCATAGTTGAAGAATACGAAGAAATTTATCAAGAAGAGATGGATTTGGTTTTAGCTGAAAGATTTACCGACGAGCAGATAGAAAAGCTAAACGACGCTTATTTTTATTCGTACTGCACCGAATATGATTTTAAATTTATTTCTGAATTAGGCCTTAATACCATAAGATTGCCTATGTATTACCGCAATTTTCTCACTACAGCAGATAGATATAGGCTTACCGATGAGCAACTTTTGCAAAAAATCGATTTTGAAACCTATCAATTTGATTTTAAAAAGCTCGATTGGTTTTTAGAGATGGCGGGTAAATATAACTTAAAGGTTATTATCGATATGCACGGCGTTATGGGTGGTCAAAGTGGGTTTGAGCACTGCGGCACTCGCGATATAGATTTTTGGGATAACCAAGAATATATTCAATTTATGTGTAATCTATGGCAAAAAATAGCCCTCCATTACGTTGAAGAAAGGGCAGATCTTTCGCCTATTATTCTTGCTTATGATTTAGTTAACGAGCCCACTAACCGAAACGAAATGGGAACGGGGCCTAAACAGTGGAAGGTAATGGATGCAATGTACGACGCTATTCGCAAAGTGGATAACGAGCACGTTATTTCTATCGAAGGCGTATGGTTTTTCTTATCTCTACCAAGCCCTGAAAAGTATGGTTGGGAGAACGTTTTGTATCAATACCATTTTTATAATTGGACCTCTGATTTAACACCAAACTGGCTATTTTATGATTTTATGTACGCTCAGCTTTCAGTAACCGATTACAACGTGCCAAAATTTGTAGGCGAATTTAACTTCTTTAGCGATAAGGGCGCTTGGATGGAATATTTGAACGAGTATGACAAAACGGGGCTCGGTTGGACTATTTGGAGCTATAAAACGATTTCGGTTGGTTGGTGGGATAGTTCGTGGGGGATTTTAGTTAATAAAATGTGGCTTCGTCCCGATGATAACGGCAATATCGTGTTGAAAACCGATTTAAGAACGGCGTCTTACGAAGAAATATACGAGCTTTGGGCTAACCAGTATTCAGATGATAAAACTAACGACGGGGCATATAAAGTGCACGAGGACGATTCAGTTACTTACCACCTTCTTTTAGAATATTTTGCTCAAGATAAATTTAAAAAATAAGGGATAAATATGGATAAAATTGAAAAACTTATCGATCAGTTAACTCTTGAGGAAAAGGCTTGTTTATTGAGCGGGCATAAGTCGTGGCATACCAATACGGTTTCGCGACTGAATATTCCATCTATATTTTTAACCGATGGACCGCACGGGCTTCGCAAAAAGAGGGAAGACAGCAAAGAGATAGGCCTTGGAGAAACTGAAATTTCAACCGCCTTTCCAACAGCGGTGGCTTTGGGCTCAACTTGGAATAAATGCCTTTTATACAAGATGGGCGAGGCTATGGGTAAAGAATGTAATTACTACGGCGTTCATCTTATTTTAGGGCCTGCGGTAAATATAAAGCGCAACCCCTTGTGCGGTAGAAGCTTTGAATATTTTTCTGAAGATCCGCTTGTAAGCGGGCTTATGGGCGCGAGCCTTACGCGAGGAATTGAGAATAGGGGAGTGGGTACTTCGGTTAAACACTACGCCTGCAATAATAACGAAAAAAATAGGTATTTTGGCGATTCCATAGTAGATGAAAGGGCTCTTCGCGAGATATACTTAAAGGGGTTTGAGCACATTGTAAAAAAAGGCAAGCCTGCAACGCTAATGTGCGCCTATAACAAGATTAACGGCACTTACGCCTCTGAAAATAAAAAGCTTTTAACCGATATTCCGAGAGGGGAATGGGGCTTTGATGGGCTAATTATGTCTGACTGGGGGGCTATTAACGATAGAGTTAATGGAGTTAACGCGGGGCTTGATCTTGAAATGCCCGGTGATATTTTACATAACAATCAACTTATTATCGACGGAGTGAAAAACGGAAAAATTTCTAAAGACGCATTAAACGCTTGCGTAAGGCGTGTGCTTAATTTGGTTTATGCTGGAATTGACGGTGCGAGGAAGCAAGAAAATTGCCTAGAGGAAGATAGTGTGCTTTCAGGCGATA
>JAFTIY010000080.1 GCA_017456665.1 Clostridia bacterium
ATAAACTCTAAAAATACAAAATGTTGACCTATAGTGCGATTAACGCAACTTTAAAATTATTTTGCCCCCTTTTCTTTTATGAGCTTTTCTCTGTGCATGAAATATATTTCTTCAACCGCAAAAGCAACTTTTGTAAGTATATCTCGTTTATTTAAAGGATAAAAGAAATAAGTTTCATCATCTTCGGCGATATCAAAAACGTCGCCGCCGTATTTATAATCGTATTCAACGTGAATACTATCTTGCCCTAAAGGATCTTTTTTAACGGTAAAAGGCTTGCCGTAAGCAGTACCGGTTAAAGTCATTCCGTTAACGTCATGCGTAAAATATCCGTTGCCCTGCTTAATAAAGCCACGAGCGTTGGGCATGGTATCAATTCTAACCTCGTCTTCCATATGATAGGTGCCGTTTAATACCTCTTCGCGAACGTTTGCGCGTTCCCATTTTACCCAATCGGGAATATGACTAAATTCCGTTTCGCCCTCTTTTGCCTTCATTTCGCCAAGCTCGGTCATTTCCCAACGCTTACCGCACTCCTCGCACCAAAGCTCCGTGCCCTCTGAATACATTTTATATTCCGTTTTGCAGTGCGGGCATTGATAAAGCAAGCTATGAAGCCCGTTTGCGCGCTTAGGATGGTCGATTATAATATTGTTAGCTTTTTGCCAAGCAAAATCATCGTAAACGAAAGCTTCTTTGATTCGGGCGTTAATTTCATCGGCAGATAAGTTTTCGATTTCTTCAGCTGTAACCACTTGAATGAGATCTGCGTGAATAAAATTCTTTTTACCAATTTTATTCCATTGCGGGCAATGAACGAAATTGCCTTTTAAGTTTAAAACTACTACGGGCACTTTTAACATCTTCATCATTTTGCCGAGCGAATCGGGAAGGTATGCAGTGCAACCGTCAAGCGAATAACGAGCCTCTGGATAAATACAAAATACGTTGCCCTGATCTAAACTATAACGTATATTTCTGATTAGGTTTAGGTCGTGGGTGAACTTTCTTTTTGCAATAACGCCCAATCTACGGAATAAAAATTCACTATAATCGTGAAATACCTCAATACTGGCAACGTTATTTACCTTATAAGGCCTAGTAATAGTTTCCATAACCATAAAGTCAACCATAGACGCGTGGTTAGAAAGTAAAACGTACGGCGCTTTTAAACCCTCGCAATTGTGATATTCAAATTCGTAAGGGCGCATGTTAAGCCCTACCTTTGCAACTAATCTTACCAGCCAGTTCCAAAAGAAATTGGGAGTTATCGGTTTTTTCTTAAAATCGAATCTCTTTATTTTTTTCATACCTTCTATCTTCCTTTGTTAATTTTATTGTGCAAATGCATATTAAATGCCTAATATAGCGATTTTATCGCACAAAAAAAGCTCTTTTTAGGGCCATTAACATCATTATATAACATTTAACTGCGTTTGTCAACAATTTATTAACAATAGAAAAAGAATAGCTATTTTATAAAGAGTACATACTACTCATATGAAAAGTTATTTTGATTTAACTGCCAAAAAGCTTATAAAATCGGGGCACTTAACTAGTTTTAAAACTGTTACCCACTTTAAAAATTTTTCGCCCGCTCTCATTTTATATTTTGATAACCATTCCCCTATCGCAGTATCAAAAGATTTATGGGGAGAATATTCTGATATACTTTGTTCACTGCCCTTTTTTACCGATGTTTTTTGATTATATATTAGGCATTATTTTTATAATTTTTCAATAAAAACCCGCCTATAGCGCGATTAACGCCACGTTAACTACTTATATAGCATTTTAAAAAAATATAATATTTTTTTGATTTAAGTTAAAATTGACTTTTATTTTTTTAATACGTATGGTATAATATATTTATGAAAGCGATTATTGCATCCGACCTACACGGTTCGGCATATTACACTCAAAAACTAATAGACCAAATCGAGCTACTTAAGCCAGATAAGCTTATTCTTTTAGGCGATATTTTATACCACGGGCCGAGAAACGATTTACCCCGCGATTATAATCCCAAGCTAGTTGCCGAGCTGTTAAACGAGCACAAGGAATATATAATCAGCGTTCACGGCAACTGCGACGCTGAGGTTGACCAAATGGTTTTGGATTTTGATATTACGCGAAGCACCATTTGTATTCCCCTAAAAGATTTTAACTTATATTTAACCCACGGGCATAAAAATAATCCGGATAATCCGTTAAAGGTAACTAAAAACTCAATAGTTCTTTTTGGCCACACTCACGTTCCATTTGATAAGTACGTAGGTGGAACGAGATATATAAACCCCGGCTCTATTTCTATTCCAAAAGAAAACAGCGCCCACTCGTTTATATTTTTTGACGGAGCTGATTTTATATACATGTCTTTAGACTGAATAACGCAAAATTTAATAAAAATAAAAACACGCATCCACAGTTTGTTAACTGCAGTTAGCGTGTTTTTTTATTTTAGCTTTAAAACAAAAGCATACTATCTACCAATCTTGCTTGATATTGGTTTTAATATCGTCGTAATAGTCGAAGTATTTGCGTCTGTATTCTTGCTGCTCGCGTTTTTTTTGCGCCTCTGATTTAGCACGGGGCCTACCGCTTGACTGGGTAGCCGTTTTTTGGGCGGTATTGGCGTTTTTATCGTCACTCATAAAAAATCTCCGTAAAACAATCAGGCGAATTGCAAAGCAATCCGCCCATTAAAGATTATTTTGTTAAAATTAGTCCTTCTTTTCTTCCTTTTGAGCTACAACTTCTTTTCCGTTATAGTAACCGCAGTGGGGGCAAACCTTGTGAGCTTGCTTGCTCTCATGGCATTGGGGACATTCAACTATAGTAGGCATTGAAGCCTTGTAGTTACTTGCAAATCTCTTATTTCCTCTCTGCTTGGAAACTTTCCTTTTAGGAACAGCCATATCTATACCTCTCTTTGATATTATTTCTTAATTAAAACTTACCGTGACCGCAATCTACTTGATTGAGGTTAGCACCGCAAACAGGGCAAAGCCCTTTACAGTCTTCCTTACAATAGATAACAGACGGCTGACTAACGATTAGGCTTTCGTTAACAGAAGCGGTTAAATCTATTTTGCCGCTTTTGTACGGATATTCATCTTCTTGTGGAAAGAGAGAATACTTTGCCGAATATGAATAGCTTACTGAAGCAAGAGCGCTTTCTAAACATCTTGAACAGTCGCCTTTAAGCTGATAACTTAAAGTTACGTCGGCATAAACGTCTTTTCCATCGAGCGAGATAGTTGCCTCAACAGTAACGGGGCGAGCAAAAACCGCGCCGGGAAGAGAAATTATAAGGTCGTTAGGAGCATCGTATTCAAAGGTGAAATGCGCCTCGTTTTTTCCTTCGTGTTTAACCTTAATAACGTCAATAATCATACTAAAACAGCCCAACCTATTGTCGTGCGTTGTCAATTATACAGTAAAACTAAACTATTGTCAATCAATTTTTGTTATTTTAGCGTAATTTTAGCGTAAAATTAACAAGTTTAAATGCAAAAAATTAATTATTTTGCGTTAGCAGCAAGCTCTGCGGTATCGCGAGCGATAACGAGCTCTTCGTTTGTGGGAATAATTAAAACCTTAACCTTTGAGCCCTCGCCGGTTATATCGCAAATACCGTCGGTGGGATTAGCGTTCTTTTGCTCGTCGATAACAACGCCCATATATTCAAGCTCGCTAACTACGCCTGCGCGAACAGACGCGTCGTGTTCGCCGATGCCTGCGGTAAATACGATACAGTCAACACCGCCGATAGCAGCAGCGTAAGAACCAACGTATTTTTTGCAAGAATAAATAAACATATCGAGTGCTAGTTGAGCGCGGTGGTTGCCCTCGTTTGCTGCGTTTGCTAAATCTCTAAAGTCGCTCGAAACGCCGCTTACACCCATAACCCCTGATTTTTTATTACAAATGGTTATAAGTTCTGAAATACCGAGGTTGAGTTTTGCCGCAAGATATTCTAAAATAGCAGGATCCATATCACCAGAACGAGTACCCATTGGAACGCCGCCAAGCGGTGTAAAGCTCATAGAGGTATCGAAGCATTTGCCGTTTTTAATAGCGGCAATTGAAGATCCGTTGCCAAGATGGCAGGTAATAACCTTAAAGTTATTTACGTCTGCTCCGAGATATTTAGCTGCCTCGCCTGAAACGAAACGGTGGCTAGTGCCGTGGAAGCCGTATCTGCGGATTTTATAATTTTCGTAATATTCGTAAGGAAGAGCAAACATATACGCTTTTTCAGGCATAGTAGCGTGGAAAGCGTTATCAAAGGTTGCAACCATGGGAACGCCGGGCATAACAGCCTTGCAAGCGTTAACGCCCATAATATTAGCGGGCTGATGGAGGGGTGCAAATTCGATATTTTCGGCGCAAACGTTCATAACCTCTTCGTTGATTAAAACAGAACGGTCGTAAACGCCACCGCTGTGAACTATTCTGTGACCTACGGCGTCGATTTCGCTCATGCTCTTAATTGCACCGTATTCTTCGTTTACTAAAGCTGCTAAAGTAAGCTCGATAGCTGCTTTATGATCGGGCATGGGAGAAGTAATAGTAACTTCTTTGCCGTTTGCTTTATGCTTTAAAAACGAGCCTTCTAAACCTATTCTTTCGCAACCGCCTTTAGCGATAGCCTTTTCGGTTTGCATATCGATAAGCTGATATTTGAGTGAAGAGCTGCCTGCGTTAATAACAAGAACTTTCATTTATGTATATCTCCTTTGAGTAATTTCTATGCCTGGGTTTGAAGAGCGGTTAAAGCAACGGTTAAAACGATATCTTCTGCCTTACAACCTCTCGAAAGATCGTTCATGGGTTTTGCAAAGCCCTGACAAACGGGGCCTACTGCCATAAATCCGCCTAAGCGCTCTGCAATTTTATAACCGATGTTACCTGCATCAAGGTCGGGGAAAATAAGAACGTTAGCCTGACCTGCTACGGGTGAATTGGGTGCTTTTGATTTTGCAACTGCGGGAACGATTGCCGCGTCGAACTGAAGCTCTCCGTCGATATTAATATCGGGTGCAAGAGCCTGCGCCTTTGCAACTGCGGTTGCAACCTTGGTAACGTCGTCGTGTTTTGCACTTCCCTTGCTTGAGAATGAAAGAAGAGCAACCTTAGGATCGAGCCCTGCTAAGGCCTTTGCGTTTCTTGCAGCAGAAACTGCTATAAACGCGAGCTTATCTGGATCGGGATTGGGCTCTAAACCGCAATCGGAAAAGATGAATGCGCCGTCTTTGCAGTATTGGTTGCCCTGCTCGGGTGCAATCATAAGGAAGAAGCTTGAAACCAAAGGAACACCGGGTGCAGTTTTAATAATTTGAAGGCCCGGGCGAAGGGTGTTTGCCGTTGAGTGGCAAGCGCCTGATACCAGCCCGTCTACGTCGCCGGCCTTTAACATTAAAGTTCCAAAGTAGGTGCTTTCGCTTGCCGTTTCTAAAGCCTGCTCCATGGTCATGCCTTTAGATTTTCTGAGCTCGTATAATAAAGCTGCGTATTCGTTGAGTTTGGGGCTGGTTTTAGGATTGATAATTTGTATGCCCGTAAGATCAACGTTGGGATTTTCTGCCTTAATTTGCTCTTCATCGCCTAGTAAAACAATTTTTGCAATTTTTTGTTTTACTATTTCTGAAGCGGCAGCTACTACCCTCTTATCCTCGCCTTCGGTTAAAACGATGGTTTTATTGAGGGCGGATGCGTTTGCAACAAGTTTGTTAATAAGCTCTGACATAAACTTTCTCCTTATTAAGCGCAAAAACTTGAAATTTTTTTTGCGTTAGTGTATCATAATAACGTAGGGTGCAACGTGCTAAACTAAAAATCTTTAATCTTGATTTAATCGGCGTGCGCGTGCACCATATACTATTATATATTAATTTTATTAAAAAGTAAATTAAATGAGGTCAACATTTTGAAAATCGGGCTAACGATTTGCGAATATAACCCCTTTCATAACGGACACTTGTATTCGCTTAACCAAATAAAGGAGCAGCTTAATCCGCAAGCGCTTGTTGTTATTATGAGCGGCAATTTTACCGAACGTGGCGAAATGGCCATAATGCACAAATACAAACGGGCAGAACACGCAATAAAGGCAGGTGCTGATATGGTTATCGAACTGCCAACAGTTTTTGCTACCGCCCCAGCCGAAATTTTTGCAAAAGGCGCAGTTAAACTTTTAAGCGAGCTAAAGGGCGATAAAACTCTTTGCTTTGGAATAGAAAGCGGAACAAAAAGTGGGCTTATAGCTACGGCAACGGCACTTTCAAGCGAAAGCAAACAGTTTAAAACGCTTTTAAAAGAAGAGCTTAAAGAGGGGCATTCACTGGCAAAAGCAAGGTATAACGCACTTGAAAAGTTAAATCCGCCCGGCATAGATATGGGATTTACCGTTACCCCCAACAATATACTCGCGCTTGAATACACCAAGGCCATCATTGAAAGCGGATACCCTATGGACGTACTGCCCATAACCAGAAAAGGTACGGGCTACAACGAAGTAATTGGTAAAGGAAATATTAATTCAGCAAAGGGCATAAGGGAGCTCGTTGGTCAAAATTTACGCAAGACGTGTTTAAAATATATGCCCAAATACTCTTTTGATGACCTTCCTAAAACTCTTCCCTCCTGCGATGAAATAATAATGTATAGCCTTTTAGCAACACCTAAAAAACAACTTGCTAAAATATTAGACTGTACTGAAGGGCTAGAAAACAGAATTAAAGCCCTTATTAAAGATAACTACACACGCGATCAACTAATTCAAGCTTTAGCAACGAGAAGGTATACACAAACCAGGCTTTCGCGAATTACCCTTGCCTGCCTGCTAAAGATTGAGGGCGATTTTATAGAAAAATGCTTAAAGAGCGATCTTTATTTAAAGGTTCTCGCAATTAAAAAAGATAAGCTTAATTTACTTTCAGACCTTGCGGGAAACACTCCCTTTATTATGCGTAAAAAAGATGCCGACAGTCTTACCCAAAAGGCAAAGGAGTGCTTTTTAACCGACGTATTAGCAAACGATATTTATAACCTTTCAACAAAAACTAAAACAAACGAATTTCATACCGTTATAGTAGAATAAGTTAGCCTATAACGCGATTAATCGCTATTTTAAATTTTATTTATTATGAAAACACTTTGCGTTACCGGGCACAGGCCCGAAGGGTTACCTTGGCAAAAGGATAAAAACCACCCCGAAAGATTATATTTTTTACAGCTTTTAAAAAAGCATATTTTATATTGCATTTCACAAGGATACTCCCACTTTATAGCCGGAGGTGCTTTGGGTGTAGATACCGATTTTGCGCTTACCGTTTTAGATCTTAAAAAAAGCGGATACGATATCACCCTCGAAATAGCCGTTCCCTGCGCCGATCAAAATAAAGGCTGGAAAAAAGATGATTCCCAAATTTATAATGAAATTTTAAATAAGGCGGATATCGTTACCACCCTTAGCCCCCACTATTATCCATTTTGCATGCAGAGGAGAAACGAATACATGGTAAATAAAAGCGACGGAGTTTTATGCTGTTGGAACGGAATAAAAAAAGGCGGCACCTATTATACCATTCGCATAGCGCAAAAAAACAACAAGCAGTTGCTATATATAGATCTTTCTAAAAATGCGGATAACGGTGGAAACTGCATGATATTTTTTAAAGATAAAATAACCTAAAAGAAGGCCTATAACACCATTAACTCATATTTTAAAAAAAGTTCAGCAAAAAAAGCTGAACTTTTTTTATTACGTTTTTGCCTTGCTAACGCTTTCGGATATGCTTATTCCTTTTTGCATCTTTCCAAATTTTTCTATCTCTACGGCAACCTTTGGGCTGTGAGTAATACATCCTCCTCCGCCTATGCAACCGCCCAAGCAAGCCATTCCTTCGATAAAGTTAGCGTCGAGCACTCCCTTTTTTTTCTTTAAAAGGGCGATTTTACACTCCTCTATTCCACTACATATAACGGGGTTAACTTCAAATTGTGTATTTTGTTCTTTAAGAGCCTGCTTTACAGCCTGACTTAAGCCACCGCTTTTGCCAAAGATTCTACCAAAATAAGATGCGTTTGAAAGAGAACTTTCTTCAAGCTGCGCTATATCGAGATCGCGCCCTGCAAAAAGCGCCTGCAACTCTTCAAAGGTAATAACGCAATCTACCCACTCGCGCACCCCTTCTTTTTTATACTCGTCTTTTTTAGCAGTGCACGGCCCTATAAAAATAACTTTACAGTTATCGTCGTGCTGTTTAATCCATTTTGCAAGCACTGCCATCGGTGAATAATTGTGCGAAATATGCTCGGCAAGCTCGGGAAAATTTTGCTTTACGTAATCCACGAACGCAGGGCAACACGAGCTAGTTAAAAAATCTTTTTCGGCAAGCTCTTCGGCCTCTTTTAGCGCTACCATATCTGCTCCAAGCGCCGCTTCAACCACGCTAAAAAACCCTATTTGCTTCATTCCCGAAATACCTTGACCTAACGTAGCGTAGTTAAATTGCCCGACAACGGTAGGTGCAACGATTGCGTAAACCTTATAATTTTTGTTATTATCGCTCTTTTTGATTATATCGATAGCGTCTAATATGTAAGACTTATCCGAAATTGCCCCAAACGGGCACTGATATACGCAAGCGCCACACTTAATACATTTATCGTTGTTAATTTGCGCAGAATGATCTTCGCTTTCTGAAATAGCGTTTACCTTGCATGCCATTTCGCACGGGCGCTTATGATTAATAATAGCCCCAAACGGACAAGCCTTTGCACACATTCCGCACTCGATACACTTACTTTTATCTATATGAGCAACGTGGTTAGAGTCAAAGGTAACCGCCCCTTGCTTACAAACTGCTTTACAACGGTGTGATAAACACCCGCGACATACGCCTATTACTTCGTATCCACTCGATGGGCACTCGTCGCAAGCTATTTCTATAACCTCTATAACGTTGGGGTTTTGCTTATCCCCGCCCATAGCTAATTTAATTCTTTCACCTAAAATAGCACGCTCCTTGTAAATACAACAGCGCATTGTAGGCACTTTTCCGGGTGCGATTCGCATGGGAATATCGGCAAGCGCCTCGTAGGTAAGATTATCTCTCCACGCTTCTCGCGCCACCTCTCGCAACACTCTGTATTTAAGCCGTTGTGCTTTAGTATCAAACTTCCAAACCTTTTCTGCCATGTTATTTTCCCTAATCAATTACAATTTTTTTAGCACCTGTTCTTTAAAAAATTGGGTTACTTCGCCAGGCAAAACGCTAAAACACGTTTGATCTACCGTAACCGAAACGCCACTACCGCACTTGCCCTTACAGCAACAACCTTGCAATACTATTTTTTGGGTAAGCGAATTTGCAGCGATGAGCTCTTGTATTTTTTTAACCACTTCAAAAGCGCCCTTTTGTTCACAGCTGTTGTCAATACAAACCTCTATAATCATTATTCTCCTCCGCTTATTAATAGGTTGGCATAACAGATTATTAAACCCTTTGCCGTATTGCAAAATAAAGCGCAAAAGTGCTGTTTATGCACTTATAGACTGCTTTTTTATTTTTTTCTTAATTATTTATTCCATCAATTTTAAGGTACTAATTTATAAAAAAGCACACCGCCAAGGCAACGTGCTTTTAATTTTTTTAATAAATTTTACCTATTATTTACGGTTAATTCTTAATCTTGAAAGCAATTTGTCGTTACCGGCAACTATTCCTCCTCCGATAGAAGTAGCCAGCGCCGGATCTTCACATACGTTTGCCCTTATGCCCATACTGTAACGGAAATATTCGTCAAGCCCCACAAAATTGGCCATTCCGCCAGCAAAGCATACTCCGCCGCGACGAACGTCGGCCGAAATTTCTGCAGGGAGCTTTGCCATAACCATGCCGGCAAGCTCGAATATTTTATCAAAAAAGCTCTTAATCGGGGGATAAATATCTGCCGAACTAACCGAAACGGCGCGCGGTTTACCACTTGCAATATCTCTGCCGTTAATAATAGTCGTGGTGTTATCTCTTTCTAGCAAGCTACCCACCTGAATTTTAAGCTTTTCAGCCGTAAGCATACCTATTTTAAGATCGAATTGTTCTTCGATATATTCAATAAGCATTTTATCCAAGCTTTTCCCGCCAATATTGACGCTTATGCCCGAAATAATTCCACCAAGCGAAACTGCGGCAATTTTCGTAGTTCCACCGCCAATATCTATCACAAAGCATGGATTGGAATCAGAAAGAGGAATACCCGAGCCAAGCACCGTTAATATAGGCGACTCTACGAAGTGAATGTTATAAATATCACACTCGTTAAGCACCTTTTCAAATTTTTTTATCGAAGCGTTATCCGCCCCGCAAGGAACGGCAAAAAGAACGCTTGGACGTCTGCCCAATTTTTTTAGCGTAACTTTATTTAAAAAGTTTTCGAGCATTAAGGTTGCACAAAGCTCGTCTTCAATTTGCGACTCAAAAACGGGAGCGCTTACAACAGTACCGTCTACCGTTCTTCCTATAAGCTTTTTAGCTTCGATGCCTATAGCTTTTATCTTTCTTCTACCAAGCTCGCTTATTGCGATAACACTTGGTTCAGATAAAACTACGCCTGCGCCTATTTGATAAATTTTTGTTCCCGATGATCCGAGATCTATACATAAAGTGGGTGATTTCATTAGTTACTCCCCTTAAAAAATTCAAAATTAAATACGCAATAATCAACTTATAGCGCCACTTTTTAAAAACCAAACTGCTTTAACAACTTTTCAAATACTTCTTTAGGGAAGCCTACTACATTATAATAGCTACCCTCAACTTTATTTACTAAGCCATATCCGTCTTGCACGCCGTAACCGCCTGCTTTATCACGACCTAAGCCGCTTTTTACGTAATCACTTTTAACCTGCTCTGAAAGCTCGTTAAAATAAACTTTAGAACACTCTGCCCCAAAAACCTGCTTCTCTTTACTTATAAAGGCATACCCGGTGTAAACGCAATGCACTTTACCCGAGAGCATAGAAAGCATACTGTAAACCTCGCCGTCGTCTACCGGCTTTTGCAGTATTTTATCCTCTAACGCTACGATGGTATCTGCCCCTATAACTGCGCAATCGGGGTATTTTTCAAAAACCTCTTTTGCCTTTTGAGTTGCTATATACTGTGCAATTTTATCGGGAGATAAGCCCTCCTGATAGCTTTCGTCGCAGGCGGCGGGAATTATTTCAAATTGTACGCCGAGTTCGCGAAGAATTTCGCGGCGACGGGGCGATTTACTCGCAAGAATGAGTTTCATGGCCTTACTACCTTATTTTAGCACGCAATAAAAACAAGAAAAAGCACTTGTTTTTTTACATGCCGTGTACGTTAACAACTATATTATATATTAAAAAGTGTATTTTGTAAAGATTTTTAGCCAACTTTTGCACTAAAATGACAAATTACCTTACATTTTACTCTATTATAATCATATTTTAGTTAAAATATTAAACGGGCGCTATCTGCTAAGCACCCGTTTTTTCATTTTTTAATCGTTGCTTTATTGGCTCTAATCAAGCCGAATAAACCGCTTAATTTAAAAATAAGTAAGCCTATAACGCGATTAAAGCGGTTTTAGCATTATTAAGAAATAATTCCCTTAGCCTCTTGCTCGGCCTTTTTCTTAAGCCAGCACTTTAAGCACATCGCTACGTAGCGGTCGTTGCCGCCCAAGCAAACCTGCTCGCCACTGTAAACCACGTTTCCGTTATCGTCTAGCCTTGCGTTAACGGTAGCTTTTGAACCGCACTTGCAAACCGATTTAATTTCGGTAATGCTCTGCGCCACCTCAAACAGCCTTCTGCTACCCGGAAATAAATGGGTTAAAAAGTCTGTGCTTAACCCAAAGCATAAAACGGGAATTTCAAAATCTATAACGATAAGCGCAAGCTGATCAACCTGTTCGGGCGTTAAAAACTGGCATTCGTCTACGATGATAACTCTGCAATCGCTATAATCGTTTTTATACATATCGTAAACGTTTGCATCGGAGGGAATAACTATAGCCTCTGCCTCCAATCCAACTCTTGAGCGAACTATGCTTTTGCCATCGCGAGTATCGGTAGCAGGCTTTGCAAGCATAACCTTCATATCGCGCTCTTCGTAATTAAACTTAGTTATAAGAGCTTGCGCGGTTTTTGAGCAACCCATTGCACCAAACTTAAAATATAATTTTGCCATAATAAATCCCCTTCTATTGTACTTTTGCTAAAATAAGTGGACGAAGCTGAGGTTTTTCATCCGCAATATGCGTGCTTTCGAGCAGTTTTTTACCGGCTGAAGAAAATGCATCCTTTCTCTCCGTATACAAAGTAGCGATAACGTCGCCCTCGTTTACGTAATCGCCCGTTTTTGCATGTAAAATAATACCCGCAGCATAATCTATACTGTCTTCTTTAGTATTTCTGCCCGCACCGAGCAACAAGCTCGCAGTGCCATAGCCCTCCGTATCCACCCTGCTGATGTATCCGCTTTTAGGAGCAGTTATATTCATACTAAAACTAGCCTCTTTAAACATTTCGGGGTGAAGGATATACTCGCCGTCTCCCCCTTGTCCGTTTACCATATTAACGAAGGTGTTAAGAGCGCTCTTATCCGCAATACTCTTTATAACCATTTGCCTACATTCATCTTCGCTTCCCTTTTCTGCTAAAAAGAGCATATTGGTAGCGAGTTCAACGCACACTTTGGTTAAATCTTCCGGCCCACGACCGTTAAGAACCTCTATAGCCTCCTTAACTTCAAGGCTGTTGCCTATTGCCCTGCCAAGCGGAATATCCATATCTGTAATAAGCGCCAAAGTTTTTTTACCCGCTTTTTTACCAATATCAACCATTATTTGAGCAAGGGTTTTACTGTCTTCAATAGTTTTCATAAAGGAGCCGCTTCCCGTTTTTACATCTAAAACGATGCAGTCGTCATCGGCGGCAAGCTTTTTACCCATAATACTTGAAGCGATAAGGGGCATACTGTCTACCGTAGCAGTTACGTCACGAAGGGCATAAAGCTTTTTGTCGGCAGGCGCAAGTTCTGCACTTTGGCCAACTATAGCGATGCCCGTTTTATTAACTATTTTTTCAAATTCATCGGTGGGAATATCTACTCTAAACCCGGGAATAGACTCAAGCTTATCCACCGTACCGCCGGTATGGCCAAGCCCTCTGCCGCTCATCTTTGCAAGCTTAACCCCGCACGAAGCAACTACGGGAGCAACGATTAAGCTGGTTTTATCGCCTACTCCGCCGGTGGAGTGCTTATCTACCCTTAAACCCTCGATGTTATCGAAGTGAAGCTTATCGCCCGAATCTCTTATAGCCAAGGTTAAGGCGGTTGTTTCTTCAATATTCATCCCGTTAAAGTATATAGCCATGCACAGCGCCGATGCCTGATAATCAGGAATTTCACCGCTTACGTAACCGCTAATAAAAAACTTTATTTGCTCTTCGGTTAGAATTTTATTATCGCGCTTTGCCTTTATTATATCGTACATCCTCATTTTATTTAACCCCTTTATAACGACAAAATAGCCGTTAATGAGCTTATAGGCTCACTTTTTGTTTTTTATCGTTTATTTTAACCACAAAAACAAGCAAATAAGCTTTTATAATATACGCTAAACGTTTTTTGCTTTTTTCGCTGTAACAAAACGATTTATTACCTTATAATAATTATATAATAAAAGTTTAATTCAGTCAATTACAAACGGCAATTTTTTTTATCTTTTTTATTTTGTTACCTAATAAAAAGGGCAAAAGGTCGAAGTGATTTTATTTTATAAATACAATAACGCAAACAACGGTTGATTTTTTTAAAAAATAACCACACTTAAACTAAAACCCAATAATTTAATTTTTATTAAAAATATGCGGTTAATCAACCTATAGCGGGGCTTTTTAACAAAATATTAATTTAAAAGGCACGGCAAATAATTGCCGCGCCGTAAAATTTTAAGCTTTATTTATTATTTAATTTTTTCAAAATCGTTTGCGCCGTGTTTGCAAAGCGGGCAAATAAAATCATCAGGAAGAGGATCGCCTTCGTAAACGTATCCGCAAATTTTACAAACGTAACCCTTTGTGCCGTCAGTTTGAGGCTTTGGTTTTACGTTGTTTTGATAATAGGTATAGGTCATAGTTTGAGCGTCGGAAAGAACACGCATTTGAGTAACCGAGCAAATAAACATACCGTGAGTATCAAGGTCGATATACTGCTCTACCTTAAGCGACATAAACGAATTAATATATCTGGGCAAGAACACAAGTCCGTTTGCAGATCTTAACGGCTCGCAATTAGCAAACTTATCTACGTTTCTTCCGCTCTTAAATCCAAACACCTCAAAAACGTTAAATGGAGCGTCAACCGTTAAGCAGTTTACGTTCATTTTACCCGTTTGCTTAATTACGTGGTGTGAATAGTTTGCCTTATTTATGGTAACGGCAATGCGATTAGGAGTATCGGTAACCTGCGAAACGGTATTAACTATAAGCCCGTTATCTTTTTTGCCGTCGTTTGAGGTTACTACGTAAAGGCCGTAACCGATATTAAACAGAGCACCAACATCGTTTTGACCTTCGCCGTTTTGATTTGCTACGGTATATTCTAAGCAAAGCTCTTGTGCAAGCTCTTTAATTTGCTCTTTACTGCTTTCGTTTAAACCAGAGCGAACGGTAACGGTAGTTTGAGCATAATTGAGTTTTTTGCTCTTTTCGAGCATCGACCTCATAACCTTAGCTGCAACGGGAGCCCAGCTTCCGTTTTCGATAAACGCAACCGTTCTGTTTTGGAAGTTGCGCTCGGTAAGATGATCTATATACTCGCGCATAAAGGGAAAAATATCTGCATTATAAGTGGTGGTTGCTAAAACGAGCTTGCCGTATTTAAAGGCGTCGCTAACAGCCTCAGCCATATCGCACCTTGCAAGATCGTGTACCACAACTTTAGAGCAACCTTTTAATTTAAGCTCATTTTCGAGCATAGTAGCAGCCTTTTTAGTGTTTCCGTATACCGAGGTATAAGCAATAACCGTTCCCTCTTCTTCCGGCTGATAGCTAGACCAAATATCGTATTTATTTATATAATAAGCCAAATTTTCGCTTAAAACAGGGCCGTGCAAGGGGCAAATAATTTGTATATCTAAAGTTGCCGCCTTTTTTAAAAGGGCCTGTACTTGAACGCCGTATTTACCAACGATACCTATATAATAACGCCTAGCCTCGTTTAGCCAATCCTCGTTTGCGTCGAGTGCTCCAAATTTACCAAAGCCGTCGGCAGAGAATAAAATTTTATCGTACGCATCATAGGTAACTATTACTTCAGGCCAATGAACCATGGGCGCAGTAACGAAGGTTAAGGTGTGTTTACCTAATGAAAGAGTACTGCCCTCTCCCACAACGATGCGGTTTTGCGCAAAATCGTTGCCAAAAAAGTTATTCATCATGGTAAACGCCTTTTCAGAAGAAACTACCGTTGCATTGGGATAAGCTTTAATAAAATTAACTATATTCGCCGAATGATCGGGTTCCATATGCTGAACGATTAAATAATCGGGAGATCTTCCCTGCAATGCATTTTGCAAATTATCTAACCACTCGTGGGTAAAATTAACGTCTACCGTATCCATAACGGCAATTTTTTGGTCCATTATTAAATAAGAATTGTAAGACATGCCGTTTGGTACTTTATACTGCCCTTCAAAAAGATCTACCTTATGATCATTTACTCCAATATACTTTACGTCGTTAGTTATAAACATATACCTCTCCTCATACGATTATATTTACTTAAATTATACGCTTTTTTACAAGCAGTAATACTTTAAAACTGCTATTTTAAGCATTTTTTTGATTTACGTACTTATTATAGCACAATTTTTTATTAATGTAAATAATAATAATCATTACTATTAAGATTTTTTTATTTTTTATTGCATCAGTAATGCAAGAACAGTTAATCCTCAATCCTTTACGGTCAGCTCAAAACGGCAAAGAGCTATTCTTAAATTAACAGCCTCGTATCTATCTTTTAGAAGGAGCGAGTCCCTTGCTTTTTTTTAAAATGGGCGATGTAGCAAACGATTGTTGATTTTTAAGTAAAATAAAAAGCGGAGCATTTTGGCATAGCACCGCTAAAGCTCCGCATTTAAAATGCATTAATCAATGAAGTGCGTGTGGCTAACCTTCCATTTTTCCATTTTGATAGAAAGGAAAAAGCCGTAAATTCCAACCGTTATTAAGGTTAAAAATGCCCATAAAATCCATTTACCCAAGAGCTGTATCCCCTTTCCGTCAAAAGCTATTCTTCTACCATCTAACGAGGTATGCTTTGCAACCCATTTAATGTGCCAACAGGTTGTAAAGGGAACGGCAATCGAAAGGGTTATAACGTTGAGTAATGATAATCCTATAAGTAAAAGAACGTATACTACGCCACTTCCCTTAAATTCACTGCCAAACTCTTTATTTTCACAGCAAACGTGAGTGTGTTTGGTTTTCCAAGCGAGGATTTTTTTAGGAAGCACGAGAGCAAATATACCGCACGTGATTATTGATAAAAACCACCAAAGTATCCATAAGCCAAAAAGTTGAATTCCCTTTCCGTCAAAATAAAGGCGTTGCCCATCGTATACGGTGTGTTTTGCATACCATTTTTGCTTAATACATAAGGTTGCCGGATAAGCCAGGCCTAAAGTTATAACGATTAAAAAACCGCATAAAATATCATAGCCTATTTTTTGAATTAACATGCCGTCGAAAGTGCTTTTTCCGTTATATTCAAGCTTTGAAGCGAGCGACGCCTGCCTTTTTTGCGCGTATTCTTGATAAATACCGCTATATTTTTCATAAATTTCTTTTATAGCAAAAAAGTTACGCACTTTATAATATCCGTCTAGTTTTGCTAGCATCGCGTTGCAATTGTTTTTATTGGGATCGTCTAATTCAATATTTTTACCTTCGTTATTTGCAACCCAAATGGCAATTTTAACCTTTTCACACAACTGCAAAAACTCTTCTTTTGTATAAACGTTCTCTCTTTTGCTAATATAATCGTCGTGAACCTGCTTTAATAAAGCGTTAAACTTTTCAATTTTTTGATTGCTGGGTATGTTTTCTTTTGCAACGGCGGTAAGATCGTTTACAAATTGCTTTTTTGCATCTTCCCCATACATTACTTCCACTTCTTCAACAAACTGATTTACTACTGAATTTTTAGCCTTTTTATTAACATTAATAAATATGCACAGCGATGCTATTGCAAGCGGTAAATAAAAAATTCCTTTAGGAAAACCTACTACGTAATTAGGCTCAATCAACTTTATTAATAAGAGTAAAAGGTAGGCAAACAAGGTTATTGCCATAATTGCACTTAAAATAATTGTAGCAATTAAAGCCACTTTTCTCTTCTTTGGAAAGCCTATAAATTGCTTAATCTCTGCTTCCGTAGTTATAAATTTTGTTTCTTCAATATCCATCCAACATCTCCTTAAAAATATTTTTTAGTAAACACTTGCCCTTCTACTTCGTGTAAACTAATTTTTTATAATAACAAGTATACTACAAGAACTTATTAATGTCAAATAAAAAAGGTAAAAAAAGAGTGTTTAAGAGCTTAGCTTACCCAATGCAAATAAAAATTTTTTTAAAAAAAGTGTTGACAAAGTGAAAAAGCTATGTTATAATGCACACACCAAAAACAGAAGGGATTTTTTCCCACAAATATGCACTTAAGGAGGCTGCAAAATGAAAAAAATTAAGTATTTGGCAACCGTAATTTTGCTTGCGGTATTAACCTTTTCTGCTTTTGGCTGCTACGCTGTATCAGGCCAAAAAATGAAAGACGTAAAAGGAACTTATAAGCTAACTTATTATTCCTACACGCCTAAGCACGAGCGTAAATCGGGCTACACACCAAACTCAATAAATTATATTGAGGATGAAAGATATTTGTTTGAAGATTATTTAATAATCACCGGCACCAATTCGGGTTATTACGTTCACAAGCAGGCAAACGCAGTTGCTTACAGTAAAGAAATTACCCTTTCGTATTTATACGACGACGAGGATTCTTCAAAGGTAGAATACGTAATTTATAACGACGCGCTATCGGTTAATTCAGAATCGGGCGCAAATAAATTAGGTATTTTAAAAAATAATTTAAATTACACTAAAACTGCAATTGATTACACCGAGTTATTCACTAAAAGACCAATGCGCACTGAAGCAATGACGATTCGCTGGAATAAAGTTGACAAGGCAATCGATTTATCTTACGCACAAAAACAGCTTGGCTCTTTAAAAGAGTACGATTATAAATCGTTTGGAGTGCGCGGCGTTTACGAGCTTAGCGCTATAACCGATATACAAACGGGCGAAAGCATAGAAGATACTTATCAGTATTTTTATTACGTTATAGATACTGCAAAGGGCACTTCTACCGCCACCCTATATTACGCTTTAAAGCAAACTCCTACCACCCCCGTAGTTCAAACGGTTACTCTTGAAAAAAATGCTGACGATTGGAGCTCAATGGTAATTGATAACGCTACTTGGGCACGTGAAGACTCGTGGAACAGTTATTACTATAACGAGTTAAACGGAATTAAGCGCAGGCTTACTCACGTAAGCACCGATATATCTGAAGATACCGTTTTATCATTTATTCAAAACCGCTTACCAATGGAAGAACTTAACTAATTTAAATATGTAAATTAACCAAACGGCCACTTAATCGCCTTATAGCGCGACTTTTGTGGCCGTTTTTAGTTTTACTTTATAAAAAGTAATTTATTGTTTTTATATAAATTAACCGTTTTTTACCACCAAAAAAGTCACATCATGAAGATGTGACTTTTTTTATTTTAACGTATAAAAAATATGTGTAAAATAATGTAGTAATATATTTCTTGCCCATTAGCTTACCTTTTTATCCTTTTCGCGCGTTTCTAAATCAGAAAGTATTTTTGCGTACATTTGCTCATCAATCTTAAACTTCTTTGAATAAAGAACAAATCCAACTAAAATGCAAATAAGTGGGAGAATCATCATCGCGATTTTCATAATCCATATTGCCTCTGTAGGCGTTGAATTTATAATTTCTTCAGCTCTTGCAGGGTCTGCCGCTGCCGCATTGGCGATCATATTAATGCCCGAAACTATAAGAGTAAATGAAATAACTCCCTTACTTGCCGCCCCGCCAAACTGATTAATAAAGGGTTGTACGGCAAAGGATGCAGCCTCGTTTCGCTTGCCTAGCTTCCATTCGCCGTATTCAACGGCATCGGCGAGGAATAAAAGCATTAAAAGTTGAATAAACGCTTGTGCGAAAAATAGCACTAGTCCGGCAATAAGAACTAAAGGAAGAACTTCAAATGAAAGGAAAAAGATAACGTAAGATAGAGTAACTGCGATCATCGAGCCGGTATATAGCTGTTTTCTTGAAAATTTCTTTCTAAATAGCGGAAATACCGCAAGTGCCGTAAGCTGTGCAACGGCAAGTACCGCCGCAAACACCATATACATACCTTCATCCTTATAAGCATACTTAAAATAATATGTACCAAATCCGGTAGTGGTGCAGTATCCTATCATAAATAACGCCATAGAAAGAGCGGTAACAAGAAGCTGATCGTTGCCGATAAGCGCGCGGAAAAGATCTTTTAGCGTGGTGCGCTCTGTTCTTTCAAGCTGGCTTCTATCCTCTTTTACGCCTACCAGCGTAACACTTTGGAACAAACACATAATAATTGCCACGATAATAGCAAAAATAAAGTACGCGTTGCGTTCGCTCATACCGCCAAAAAATCCGGGAACGTTGAGATAGATAAGAACCATTGAAAACATACCTACGTTAGCGCAAATCCTTGCAAATGCGCCAACCCCCTCTCTAACCGACTGATCTTTTGAAATAGCCGGCATAAGCGACCAATAAGCAATATCGTTAAGCGAGAAAAAGATGCTAAAGAGTAGATATGTTGCAGCTAAAAGCACGATATGTGCCCTTTCGCTCATGTTAAAGTTATGGAACATCAAAACCGTTAATATACCCGTGCCAATCATACCAATAAATATCCAGGGTTTAAATTTACCCCACTTTGTTTTGGTATTATCAACTATCGCGCCTACGAATGGGTCTATAACCGCGTCGAATATTCCAAATAGAGTAAGCATAACACCTATTACGCCAAGGCCCGAGTCAGAAAAACCAACAACGTCGGTTAAATGCACCAAAAGATACATACTTACAAGCGAATAAAGCGCGTCGCGCCCTATTGTTCCCAAGCCAAAACATATTTTGTTTCGTTTCATTTGTTTATCCATTTTTATCTACTCCTTTTACTAATTCTTGCTCACTGATCATATACATCGTACTGCCATAATCGCCAAGCACGCGAATGGCTGGGTTATATCCCGTTCCGCTATACTGCATTGCAAGAGGAATACCCTCGTTTAACGCATCCCCCGAACATTCGTAGCATTCGTTTCCGTCGGTTAGAGCAAAGTGTCGGTCAATAAATCGCATTATTACGCCGTCACTTTTAACGTTTACCGGAGAAATATGCTTAACGAGCGAACCAAAACGGCCAATGCGAAGATATTGCTTAACCGTTTTCATTGTATATTGCTTGCCCTTTTTAGCAGCGAGAATACGCAAAACGTCTCTCCCGGGGCTCGTATGATAGGTAAGGTTATATATAGCCGCCGCAATCTGCCCATCCTTTTCAACCTGCCAAGACTCACGCTCCCCACTCTTTGGAAAATATCGACTTAAAGTTCCGTATTGAAAAAGCGACCTATTAGCCTTATAAAATGCAATCTGCTCCTTTATTTGCTTGCACTCGTTTGGAGTAAGTTCACCAAAATCAAGCTCGTAACCGAGAATTCCAAAGGCTGCAACGTTAAACCTCGTTGAAAGAGGCACACTGCGCAAGGTTTGCTGATTTGGCGTCATTGATAGGTGCGCCGAAACAGTAGATTGCGGATAAAAGGTAAAAATTCCTCTTTGAATATCAAGTCTTTCAAACGCGTCGGTATCGTCGCTCGTCCATATTTGAGGCGAAAAGCAAAGCATTCCAAGATCAAACCGATTTCCGCCTGATGAACAGCTTTCGAGAAGCACTTTGGGATGTTTTTCACAAAATATACGGCGTAACACCTCGTAAAGCCCTAAAATATAGCGATGAAAAAACTCCCCTTGATTTTTAAGCGTGGGCGAATACATATCGCTGATATGGCGATTGTAATCCCACTTAACGTACTCTATATTTGCGCTTTTTAGCACCAAATCCACACTCTCAACGATATAATCGCGAACCTCTTGCCTTGTTAAATCAAGCACGAGCTGATTTCTGCCGTAACTTGCATCGCGCTTGGGAACTAACACCGCCCAATCTGGATGAGCCCTAAAAAGATCGCTATCCTCGTTAACGCACTCGGGCTCAAACCAAAGCCCAAAGCGCATACCCATTTTATTGATGGCTTTAGCAAGCGACGAAATACCCCCACGAAGCTTTTTTCGATTTTCCTTCCAGTCGCCAAGCCCGGCGTTATCGCTATTGCGAGATCCAAACCAACCGTCATCGAGAACGAACATCTCAACGCCTAGCCCTTTTGCCTTCCGCGCAAGTGCTAGGAGCTTGCGTCGGTTAAAATTGAAGAAGGTTGCTTCCCAATTGTTTACCACAACGGGACGTTCGGAGTTTTTGAATTTTTCACGTATTATATGCTCGTTAACAAAGCCGTGCATATTCTTGGCAAAGCCGTTAACACCACAGGCAGAAAAGCTCATAACAGCCTCGGGCGTTATAAACTTATCTCCCCCCTTTAACTTCCAAAGAAAGCAGTGGGGGTTAATTCCGCTCATTACGCGCAAGGTGTCATGATTGCCCATCTCAACGGCAGAATAATGGTTTCCGCTATAAATAAGATTAAAGCCGTAAACTACGCCCTGTTCCTCATTAGCGCCATTTGCCTTGAGCATAAAGGCGGGATTATGCCGATTTGACGAACTTCCGGTCGTAGAATCGTTAACCAGTATACCGTAAGACACCTTTCTTTCGTGTATATGCGCTTCCTTCGCCCACCCCCCGTCAAGAGTGAGCATCGTATAATCAGCAGTGGGCATATCCATCATAAAGCTCATAAACTTACGAATAAAAATCTCGCCCGATCCGCCGTTAACAAGCTCTGCGCAACGAGTAATAACGTTGTGCTTTTCAAATACCGTATAATGTAAAATAAGTTCAATTTCGGGGTACTTTTTATCCTTAAACGTAACGCTCAACCTTTCGCCCTCACCCGAAGCAAACGGCAGTTCGCAATTATTGGGGGCAAACGCGCTATTGCTAACGCTGTGTTTGTCATACACAAAATCGTTAACGAAAGAGCCATCGGGCAAAATCAGCTCAATCGGAGTGTGGCGAAAATCGCCCTTTCCTATTCCAGAATATTCAAGCGGTAAAGTATCGAGAGAATATCCTATCTCTTTGCCGTAATCTACCGTAGTTCCAAGCACTACGGTGTTTTTAAGCCTCAGCGCATCGGCATCCGATAAATACACTTTTTTTCCATAATGAATATGCTCGGCATGACCGTGTTTGGTGATGGCAAACACATAGCTCGTATCGCGAGTGTCAAGCTTGAATAATTTATCTTTGATTTCAATCATTATTTATTCTCCGCATAATACAATCTGAATTCAAAGGGGTTCATATCTCCCCTTCCACCTTTTTCGTAATTTGAAACAACTAATTTATCGTAACATTGAAGTGATTTAGGAAGCTTTGCCCTTTTACCCGTCATATTCGACACTGAAATCAGCCTTTTACCATTGAGCTCGCGCTCAAAGGCGTAAATACGATTTCCCTCAAAGAGCACCTTAAAGCACCCATTAGCAAGAATTTCGTTTTCTTTGCGCATCTTGATCATTTTTTTCCAAAAGGCAAGAATGCCGTTAGGCTTTTCGCTCTCGGCCGCAACGTTTACCTCGCCGTAATTTGCGTTGACCTTAAGCCACGGCTTACCACTTGAAAAGCCCGCGTTTTTGGCTGCAGACCATTGCATTGGAGTTCTTGCGTTATCGCGCGACGTTCGCTTTATCATTTTCCAACGCATTCCCTTAGGTATTTTAAGCCGTTTTGCCATTGCGTAAATATTATGGCTTTCGATATCTTCAATCTCTGAAAGATTATTAAAATCGCCGTTTACCATTCCGATCTCCTGCCCCTCAAAAATAAACGGAGTTCCGCGTAAGGTCATAAGTAGCCCGGCGATCATCCTTGAAGCCTCCGCTCTATAAGAGCCAAGATCCTTAAAGCGAGAAATAAACCTCGGCTGATCGTGATTTTCAAAGTAGCAGGCATTCCACTGTAGAGCATTTTGCCATTTTGTAAGAGTTTGCATGAGTTTTTTTGGCTTAAGCTGTGTTTTAAACCATTTTACAAATACTTGATCAACCTCCATATGCTCAAAATAAAAAATCATATCAAGCTCGCCACGATCGCTGTCACACAGAGCTTTTGCTTGTAAAAGGTCAACGAACACCGTTTCCCCCACGGCAAATGCCCCATATGGCTCAAGTACCTCACTTCTTAGCCTTTGCAAAATATTATGGCAACCATCGGTAGATAAATAATGCTCTCTACCCGTAAGAACGAGTTGCTTTTTTCCGTCTGCAAGAGTGTTTTTATAGATGATATTAATAACGTCACAGCGAAAGCCAACAACACCGCGATCAAGCCAAAAGCGCATAATGCCCTTTACTTCATCAAAAACGTCAGGATTGTGCCAGTTTAGATCAGGTTGCTTTTTAGAAAAAAGGTGGAGATAATACTCGTTATCGCTGTTTCCGAATTTTGACCAAGGGCACTCTGCAAAAAAGTTACCCCAGTTGTTTGGTATTTTTCCGTTTTTACCCTTTTGAATAATATAATAATTGCGGTATTTTTCTTCCCCCGCAAGCGCCCTTTTAAACCACTCGTGCTCGTCTGACGTGTGATTTATAACAAGATCCATCACTATGCCAATACCGCGCTTTTTGGCCTCGAAAATAAGCTCGTCAAAGTCTTCCATACTGCCAAACTGTGGCTGTATTGCCTTATAGTTTGAAATATCGTAGCCGTTGTCGTCATTGGGGCTTTCATATACTGGTGAAAGCCAAATATGGTTTGCTCCTAAACTGGCAATATGATCTAAGCTTTCAATAATTCCGCGAATATCACCCACCCCATCGCCGTTAGAATCCTTAAACGATCTTGGGTATATTTGATATACGATAGCATCCTTGCGAATATTAAGTGCCATAAAGCGCCTCCTCAAAAAGGTAATAGTTAAAGCCTTATATCTATCATTATATCACGTATTTAACTTTTTTTCAATACTTTTGTTTAAAAGCACGTTATATTTTAAGTTTTACCGCAGTTTTACTCCACTTTTTAACCTTGCGAAGCAAGATTTCATCGCACAGTGATTTAATTCACTGTGAGGGGATTTATTCCGTCGCAGGCGGATTTAATTGAAAAGACTCAGAATTGTATCCAATCCTGAGTCTTTTTTTGGTGAGTAATTTTAAATTTTGATACAATTTATAATGAGTGCAAAATTTAGAGTTATGGGTGCATTTTCCTATAAGGTGTTGCGCCTATATTAGTTCGACAAATTGTTATTTTTATATAATTTTAAACCGAAGTCACCATAATTATTTCGTATTGTTTTAAAGAATTAAAGCTAATCGATAAATGGAATTTAACTATTGTATATTACAATATGTGCTAAATGTATATTGAACATAATCTCCATTCTTATACTTTAATTCATAGATATAAATTTTATTAACTTGTATATCTAATTCAATTTGTTTAATCCATCCACTTTCAAAAATTGTTTTTTCATTTGTTAGTTCACTGTTATAGTCATATTCTTTAACAGTTAAACTTTCAAATTTTTCTTTGTATCTATAATTAGCGGTATATAAAACTAATTGATATCTAATATTAGATTTAAAATCACATTTATCTTTTACTTCTTCATTTATTAGATAGTAGTCATTATCGAATGATTCATTTTTATTCCATTTATAATTCCCTCTATTTAATCTTGCAAGTGCATTTGTACTTACAAGCAGGTTTTCACTTTCTTCAAACTCAAAAGAATATGATATATTAGGTGGATCTATGTAATTATCTGGTAATTTCCCCAAGATATGTACTCCACATAAATCATAAAATACAGTTGAGCATTTATTAAACACACTTGTAGGTGATGCATTGCTTCCTGTTGAAACTTTATTAGTTCCATCTTCAAAATCAATAGTTAAATTCCAACCACCACCATCATCAACATTGTTATTAACATAACTATCCTTTAAATTAAATAGCCCATATGAATAGCAGCTATCCATAAACACTTTTTCTTCTTCGTCAGTAAATACTTTTTTAACTTCTAATTCTGGTTCTTCTTCATCGAATTTAAAATAGCCAACAGATGAATAACTATTTTCTATAAAATCAATCACATGATCAACAGTTTTACCACCCATATATTCAACCGTAGTAAAAGTTAATTTAGTTATTTTAGTGCCATTATATTCTTTTATAGAATTCATTGTACCACAAGCAACTAGAGTAAAACATGTAAAACACATAACAATAAACGCTACTATTTTTTTCATTTAAAGTGCCTCCATCTAATCTATAAATTTCCACTTTATCGGTGAGTTTATTATATCACATAATCTATTAGAAATCAATAATTCTTTTAAGCGATTCAATAATTGAACGATACCCCATAAATTGAACGATTTGTATTTTACGGGTAAAAACAAAAAAAGGTTTGCAGATTTAATCACTTTCGTAGAAAGTGTATATCATCAGGCACGAAGTGGCTGGATATCATCAATGCGGAGCATTGTATATCATCAATTTCGCAGAAATTGCATATCATCAAAACGAAGTTTTGTATATCATCAAGTCGCAGAGGAATACACCTTCGGTGATGATATACACGCTAAAGCGTGATGATATACAGCTCCAAAGGAGCTGATGATATACGCCGCACTTCGTGCGTCAATGATATACCAAGTCTGCGAATTGTATAAAAAAATACTGCAGAACATGTATCCTTTTCTGCAGTATTTTTTGTGTAATAACTCAGTCGTTAATACAATGAACTGCCGAAAGCGAAAATGGTGCATTTTATGGCTCGTTTTCCTTTCGCAAAAATTCGAGCATCATCTGCGCCCCAAGACGAAACGCATATACGAAGATTGCTTC
>JAFTIY010000081.1 GCA_017456665.1 Clostridia bacterium
CTATTGACAATAATGCTACTACCGGTAACTTTACTGCTTATAGTTCAACCGATAACGGCATAACTATTACAGATGGCGACACTCCATGGATAAGTGGTTTAGATGAGAATTTTGTAAATGGCTCACAAGCAGCAGCTACTGGTAGCGTTGTTTTTGGTAAATCCGCTACTCCTGCTACTGGTACAGAGTGGTTAAAAGCATCAGGTGCTATGCTTGAAGATTCTTTAAGGTTATCATATAATTTTACAGTATCTGGTCCTGCATCATTTGATTTAAACTTCAAAATCATTTATTACGTAGGAGCAACCTTTACCCCAGGCACAACTGCGTCAAGCGGAAAGCTTAAAGCGTTAGTAGATAGTGGCGCTATAGCTTTGCCTACATTGACTTTGTATAAAGGAACGGTAACTGAACAAACTAAAACAAATGCTTCGGCTTCAAGCCTAACTGATGGCTATGTATTTAATGATCTCTCAGGTGCGGGTACTTATATACTAATCATAGAATATAAATGGGGCACTGCTTGTGGTAATACAAACTTAAATCCGTTTGATTATTTTAATGATTTAGCTTTTGATGCAACAGAGTATTCTCAAGGTAATCCAATTAGTTATAAAGATTCAATTAGTGATACTGGAGCAATAGCTGCTGGAACTACATATGGGGTGGCTAATCAAGCTGCAAACGCATTACTTAACGACGTTTACCGTGCCTTTGAGGGCGCTACTGAAGATAATGCTGTTGACAATGATGACCTTAAATTTGCGTTGTATATCACTGGTACGGTTAATTCCTAACCTAAATCGACTATAATAGGAGATAAAGATTATGATTAAAAAGAGAAAAAAATTTGCTTTAAGCTTAAAGGTTTTATCGCTGTTATCTTGCATAGCAGTATTAAGCGTAGGTTTTGCATCATGGATTATCATTCAACAACCTGCACAACAAGATAAAGCTGGTTCAATTACTACATATACTACGGCAGAAGCAGGCATGACTTTAACTACACAGTGGATGACTATAACCGAACCCGAAACTCAACCCCGAATCATATTCGGCCGTCCTTCTACAATTGGAACGGGCAACGCAATTTGGCTTACTAGTAAGAAGAGCGACGGAGTAAATTATGACGTTGAGCCTCAGGTTTTAGTGGCACTCTTAAAGGTTACTTACACTTTAGATCAAGTTGACCTTGATAACATTACTTTTACTTTAGCTGCAGCACAAGCTACTTTTGCAGATTTAGTTAGTGGCGGCCTTTTAGCAGCTCCCACTCTTCAAGCGTTTAAAGATGATGCTTGTGCGCAATCAATTAGTGATTCCGTTGCTTATAACAATCCTTTAGTTATCAATGATACAAACGTAGATGATTTAGAACCCGTTGGCAACGTTTATACTTTCTATGTAAAGGTAGCATTTGGTTGGGGCGAAAAATTAGGCGGGCTTAACCCATACACTTATTATAATTTATTTAAAGTTACCGATGTTGCAGGTAAAGTGGTTGAATATCAAGAAGAAGACTACACGCTCAATGCTTACGGTAATGCTACTACTACTGCAGGTCAATTTGCAAAAGCTGCTCTTGATGATATTAACGCCAAAGCAGGCACATCATTTAGCCTTACCATTAACGGAACTGCAGCAGCACAATAGTTTGCTAACCTTATTATATAATATTAGGAGACTACAAGTATGGCAATAAAAAAGAGAAAATTCGCACTTAGTTTAAAAATTGCAAGCTTACTTTCTTGCATAGCAATACTCAGCGTAGGTTTTGCATCATGGTTAGTTATTCGCCCTGTTGAAGACCAAATTCATCAAGGTACGGTTACCACCGCTACCGTTAGCGACGAAAATTTAACGTTAGAATTTGCAGAGGCAGATAATGCTGAAATCCACTTTGGTTACAGTAACCGCGAAACAACTGCAAATGATTGGTTAGTTCCCGGCGGAAATGATTTAAAACCCGCAGACCTTTTAGTTACCTTTGATTTTACCGTTACCGATACAACCACTAATCAAGCAGATTATACTATTACTGTAAATCTTGCTTCAATCGTTGCAGAGGGTAAAAATGCAGAAGCATTCCAAGGCCTTATCGACGCAGGTATTTTAGGAACGCCCGAGGTTATGATTGCAAACCAAGCTAAAGATGCTATTGGAACTCCCACTATAATTAAAGAGGGTTTATATAATCAAGATATTACCTTTACTAAAGCAGAGCTTAAAGCTGCTGCAGCATTAGATACAGGCGCTGTTACTACCGAAACTGTTGCTGGCGGAATTAAATACAACCTCGTTATTTCTATTCAGTTTAAGTGGGGATCTTTAACCGAAGCTCAAAACCCCTATACGTATTATAATGGTTTTGCATGGAATGCTTCTACCGATCCCGATAACGATGCAACGTATGACGCTAATCTTAATGCGTACAAAACCTATACCGTTGCATACGAAATTGCAACCAATCTTTTAAAAGACTTAAACGATACCGTTAAAACCAACACTATCGCTTATAAGTTAACTGCAAGCGGTAAGGTTGTTAAGGCACAGTAATTTTTAGCTTACGTATACCTTAATTTTAGGAGACTATAATGAGAAAGAAAAACAGAAGGCTTACGCGTAATTCGTTTAAGCGTAAGATAATCGTTTTTGGTATAGCGTTATTTATGAGCATCGCGTTCGTTGCTACCGGCTTTGCAGCGTGGGTTATTTCGACCAACGCTTCACATACAAGCTCGGGCAACGTTAACGTAGGTGTTGTTTCTGAGGCTGATATCGAATTTAAAGAGGTTAAAATAGAGCCCGCAAACTTTTCGTTCGAGCCCGTTGAAAATGATGAAACGGGGCGTATTAGATGGAACGGAACAGAGTTTGAAAGCTTAACCGTTGTTGTTACCGGCACGGTTACCAACTATCAGTACATTGCAGACGCTTTAAATAACGGCTTAACCATTAAGCTTAACGTTAACGAAAATATTCAAAAGGCACACGACGAGGGTTACATCGTTTTACCCGAGTTTACCGCTGCCGAAATTGATATGAGAACTTTGGCCGAAAGCTTAGCAGGGGCTACCGTTTCTCAACCTGACGAAAACGATGAGGTTACCTTTGTTATACCCGTAACTATCGGTTGGGGCGAAAAGTTTGGGTTTATGAACCCCAGTGAATTCTTTGATCAGTCTACTATCAATCCCCCCAAGGGCTGGACTGAAGAAGACAGAGAAGAGGGCGACCTCTATATTACCGATGATCAAATGGTTTTAATGTTAGATACCTTTAAGGCTATTATGCACGGCGTTCCGGTTGAAGATTATACCGCATGGCGCATTGCTAATACCATTGAAGAAAATTTAGCTGATAAGGCTTTAACCTTTGATATCGTTCTTTCTGCTTACGCAAACTAATATTTTGTTGGTTAGGGTAATAAAAACAGGGTGCAAAGCGGTTTTTGTTCTAATTCTTTTCTTCGTAATTTCCGCTTTGCACTTGTTTTGTATTGCAAAAGGCAAGCCTCCCTTTACCAAAAGGAGGTAAGTGGCGTTAATCGCGCTATAGATAGACTTTTTTGTTTTTTGTTGGTAAAAAAAAGCGCCAATAAAAAGCTTTAACGTGCGCTAAAAGTATGTTTTGGCGCTAAATTTATACGCGCGCGCGTGCGTACGTGTGCACGCATACGCATATTAATGCAAACAATTAATCAAAATAATCGCATAGGTAATTATAAAAAACATGACGGCGTTTGAACTCATAGCGCTGATAGTTACCGCAATAGGCGTTTTAAGCTTTGCAACCATTTTTACAATTTTATACCTTTCGTACGCAGAGTCTACCATATCTGAATACGACGTGGGCAAGCGTGATATCGACCTTATAGACGAAAGCATTTTTGACGCGCAGGCTTCTATTAGGCAAAGAAAAAAGGCGTTATCCATCATAAAAAGGGTAATACTTTACGTGTTTGTGGCAATTGCCATTCCCTTTTTGGTATTTGCGCTATATTCAAAATTTACGTCGGGCTTGGCAATGATTGGCGGTAAGGGTATAATCGTAGTTGCTTCGGGCTCTATGAGCGAAAGGCATAAGGCTAACACCTATTTAGATACTTATCAGCTAAACAATCAATTTAATACGTACGACGTAATCGTGCTTGAAGAGGTGCAAGAGGGAGAAATTAAGCAGTACGACGTTATAGCTTACGTAAACAACGAGGGCGTTAACATAATCCACCGCGTTGTAGGCTTTACCGGCGAGGGTAAGTTTATTACCCGAGGGGATTCGAACAACCAAGACGACTCGTATAACAGTACCTATGCCGACGTTTTGGGCAGGTATACCGGGGTTAGAATTCCTTACGTGGGTATGTTCGTAATGTTCTTGCAGTCTTATGCGGGTTTAGTTACGATTGCCGCGATTATTTACTGCTTGATTATGATCGACCGCGTTACCGACAGAATTCACTTAGCTCAAGAGCGTAGGCTTGAAATGTTAAGCAAAATCTTTGATTTTACTAAGTACGTAGACGGCGATACCGATAATATCTGCTCTGAATTTACCGAAACGCTGTATTTTAAAAATTACGCTTACACCTTTAATGAAGACGGCTACGTGGGAAAAGTTGCTTTAACCGACGATGAAATGCAAGAAAAATACGATCTTGCAGTTTATAGAGAAAAGGTTAGGGCGGGTAAGGTTGATACCGAAGAGGATAAGTCGGTTGAAAACGACTTCGACGAGCCCACTAAAAAGGGCAAACAGCCAAAAGGTAAGCAACCGAAAGGTGAGCAGTTAAATGATGAGCAGAGTGAAAACTGCAATCAGCAAGAGCTTGAGGAAAAAACGGATGAAGAAAATTATTTCTTCGGCGGCTCAAGCGATAACTCAAACAAGGGCTCGGGCTCTATCGGCGATAACGCCGAGGGCGAAGAGCAAAACAACAACCAATATTTTAACGAAGAGCAATCTAGCTACTTTAACAATAACGATAATCCCGAAGAGGATGGAGATTGATTATGTTTAAAACACTTTTTACAAGAAAAAATTTAATCGCTATTTCGCTTGTTATCTTTTATTCTTTCGTGCTGCTTTTTACGGGCATTTGTCTTGACGGCGGTTCTTCTATGGTTAGCAAGCGTAACCCCATTGCTTTGCTCGGTCAAAGATTGGGCATTAAGACGATCGATCCCGGTACTACCGGCTTCCTTTGCCTTATACTCGTGGCTGTGTACGTTATAGTGTTTGCGGTTGCGTTTATTTACGAAAGAAGATACGCTATCGTTAACCATATCAATCCCAGAGGCGCAAAGATGATTTGGTCTTACGTTTTGACCTTGCTCGCTTGCCTCGTTTTATCACTCGGTATCGGTGTGGTTATTCAAAAGCCTTTAACTGCTGAAAATATAGGTAATTTATTTACCTATCTCGGCCAATCTTTGGTAATTTCGCTTTGCATTTACGCTTTGCTTTTTGCCATTGCCGGCGCAGTTTTAATGTTTATCGTTAACTTTATATTTATCGATAAGCCCTATAAATTCTTCGACGGCGAAGAGCAACCCATTTTCGATGATGAAGATATTATCGAAAGTAACGACGTTGCTGGCTCGTTCGGCGAGGGCAACGAGGATTCGGCTGCCGGAACTGCAAACGGAAACGGCGGTGCAGGCGGTGCAGGCGGAAACGGTGGCACGGGCTACGGCGACAACTTTGGCGATTCTGTTATCAGAACTGCTACCGAGCTGGACGATAGAGAAAAGGTTTTCCCCGCGCTCTCTCGCGTAGATAACGAATACGAGGGCTTTGTTAACGATTATATCGAGTCAGACGAATTATCGCTTAAAGAAATTTGTACTAGATTTAGAAATTATCTCGCTAAACACGAGCAATTATACTTCGAAATCGATACGATTAGATTCTTTTTAAGCGGTTTTGCGGCTTCTCACTTTGAAATTTTAGAAGGTCTTTCGGGTACGGGTAAATCTTCGCTCCCCAGATACTTTGCTAAATTTATCAACGGTAGAGTTTTATTCATGCCCGTTCAGGCTACCTGGCGTGACAGAAGTAACGTTTTTGGATTCTTTAACGAATTTAGTAAAACGTACAACGAAACGGAATTCTTGGTTGAGCTTTACCGCGCTAATTACAATCCCGACGTTATACATATGTTCGTTTTAGACGAAATGAACATCTCGCGTGTTGAATATTACTTTGCAGACCTTTTATCTGTTTTGGAATACCCCGAGGACGAATGGAAGTTAAAGCTTATGCAAGTTCCTTACGATTTCGTTCCCCCCGTTAAATTGGAAGACGGCGCTATTCAAATTCCCACCAACAGCTATTTCGTTGGTACTGCGAATAAAGACGACTCTACCTTTACCATTACCGATAAGGTGTATGACCGTGCGATTACCACCGAGTTCGACTACAAGAACGACGCGTTTGAGGTTGAGGGAGAAGCAGGTACTATTAGGCTTGGCAACAGCAGGCTTCGCGCTCTTTACGAGCAGGCTATGGCAAACGATGAAAACAAGCTCAACGCCGCTGATTATAAAAAGTTTAATACCATTTGCGAATTCGTTTACGACCAATTCGATATAGCTATCGGTAACCGTATCTTAACTCAGGTTGATAATATCGTTCCCGTTTTCGTTGCTTGCGGCGGAACTAAAGAGGCTGCTATCGACTATATGCTTTCTAAAAAGCTTATCGGTAAAATTGAGGGTAGATTTGAAGAGTACGTTAAAGGTGCGCTCAATCAGCTTCAAGAACTTATCGATAAAACCTACGGGCCAAACGTTTTAAAGAGAACAGAAAGAACTATCAGGAGTATTTTAAGAACGTTATAATATGAAAATTGCCGAACAGGCCGCGCTCAAACAGTACGTTGAACAGCTTGACCAAGCGTGTTTGAGTTATAAATCGGGCGACGAGTTTTACCAAAATATTGCCTCCGTTAAAGACTTTTCTTTGCAAGAAATCGCCTTTAATAACGATATGGAGTTTTTAAACGAGGCTCAAAAGGTTTTAAACGTCGTTAGTTCTATAATCTCTCATCCGCATATTTCTAACAAGCGTGAAGAAATCGTTATTCGTATAGAGCAGGCACAACAACTGCAATCGGACGTGTTTCAAAGGGTTTTACAAGATAGTAGCTTGTGGAAGGAACACAACGGGCAAATGATTCCCGAGTACGTTTATTACCACCAGTACGTCGACGAGCTTTGCATTTATGAAAACCGTTTTATAGTTATGCTCGTTGATATTATCGGCGGCGAGCTGATTAAGCTGCATAAATTCTATTTGGATAGATTGCCTCAGGTAACCGCAGGTAAAAGGGTTGAATATTGCACTCCGCCCGGTATGTTGCCTCCCGTAGCTATTAAAAAAATAGACCTTTTAAGACGCAAATTAAGATTTATAAAAAATACATTCTTCTATAAAGAGGTTTCTAAAGCACAAAAAATTACCGGCACTATTAAGCCTACTAATATTTTGGTTAAAGATAGGCTTTATCGCGTGTGCTATAAATTTTATCGCCGTTTCGTAAGATATGAGGATCAAAGCACGCTGAGGGTAGATTTAGCTAAATACTGCTCGGTTATGATTTTAAAGGCTATAGGCAGAATGGGATTTGAGCTTAAAAGCGTTACCGCAAGCAAGTATTATTTGCCACGCGGTATCCTTCGCAAACTTATGAAACGAAGCCATACGGTTACTAATTTTATCGATGGCGACGCTTCTCAAGTTGAAAAGCCTGCCTTTAAAGAAGGGTATATGTACGCCCCCTTCTTCAACGGCTGCGGATTTATTTTTGAAAACGAATTATTTACTTTAGAAACGGGCTGGGTAGATGGCGCTAACGGGCTTTGTATTGACGTTACTTATAAAAATTTGGGCCTCGTTAAAAGCCATATGCTGGTGTTTAGCGATTTAGACGTTAGCACTACCTTTAAAATGTACGGTAACGATTTTGCCTCACTCGAGATGTTTTCGGTTTGGGAGCATTCGGTTATCGAAAATGGCGTTAATCGCGTTATAGGTGGCCATTTTACCGAAATGCAAATGGTTGAAAATTGGGTGCTTTCTAAACTTACTACACTTGTTGGCGATAAGGATATTTATTCGGTTTACTGCCCGGTTTGTAAAAATAAGGGTGTTAACGAAAACGGTGGGCTTTACGATTGCCCCGTTTGTAGCGCACAGTACGTTATGGATAGCAATAACGGCAAAGACGATCAAAGCTTGGTTTGGCTTTGCAATATAAGGAGATAATTTATGGTTAACGAAAAACCGGCTACAAATCAGCCGCAACAAAGAGAAGTAGTTATTTCCATAAAAGATTTGCATAAGTCGTACGGGCCTAAAGAGGTTTTAAAGGGCATCGATCTCGACGTTTACGCCGGTGAGCTTTTTGGATTTATCGGTAAAAACGGCGTTGGTAAATCTACTACCATCGACTGCGTTATCGGTGCAAAAAAGTTTAACCAGGGCGAAATTACTTTAAACGGCTACGATATAATTCAAGAGCCTATCGAGGCTAAGTATTCTTACGGCTACGTTGCCAGCGAGCCCTCTTGCTACGAATCTATGACAGGGTATGATTATCTTGAGTTCGTTGCAAGTATTTACGGCATTACCGAGGGGGATTTCGTTCGCAATTACAAGTATTTGTGCACGAGATTGAGCCTTGATCTTAAAGAGCTTGCTAATCCCGTTTCGGATTATTCACACGGTATGAAGCAAAAGCTTTGCCTTGCGGCAAGCTTGTTGCATAACCCTAAAATTTGGGTGTTAGACGAGCCTACCGTAGGTCTTGATATTATGGCGGTTGAAGAACTTAAACGAATGATGCGCGAGTATGCTAACCATGGCAAAACGGTTTTTGTAACCTCGCATAACATCGACCTCGTTGCAAAACTGTGCGATAGAGTTTGCATAATTAATAAGGGCAAAATTGCCGCACTTTACGATTTGAACCGCGAGCCAAACAGAAGAATTCAACTTGCAAAAATATTTATGGATATTTACAAAAATTAGTTTTTGTAAGTTACGCTAAAATAAAAAAATAGGGCTATAAGTCGATTATTTAAGGTTTTGCCTTATTTGGAGCAGTTATGCTGAATTTGCTTATTAAAGATTTTAAATTAATGTTTTCGAGCGAAAGAAGCCTTTCGAAAAGAATTATTTCGGGTGTTGTAACCGTTCTTTTTGTGGCTTGTTTTGTCGTGCTTGAAATCTTTTTGTTTTCGGCTGTGCTCAATAAAATTAAAGATTTCCGTCAAGCGCCCGAGGCGTTTATGACGCTGTTTTTGGCTGTTGTTACTATTTTGATGATTGTTGCCGGCGTTTTGCAGGCTAAAAAGTTGTTCTTTAACGAAAAGGATATCGAGCAGCTTACCCGTTATCCCGTAACGAATAGTCAAATTATACTGTCTAAACTGATTTTCTTGTTTTTTAGCCATTACGCTACGGCAATACTCTTCGTTTATCCGCTATTTATTGCTTACGGTCAAACGATAACTATGCCCGTTTGGTTTTATTATATAGCGCTCTTTTATCCCGTTGTTTCTTTCTTTTTTGAGATGGGGATTGCGCTACTCGTGGTTTATCCCGTTTGGATGTTTTCACAATTTTTAAAAAAGCATCTGCTGTTGGAATTCGGGCTCGCTATGGTGCTTTTGCTTGCGGGTACGTATGCGTATTCTAATATTTTGAGCTTGTTTATAGAGCTCGTTGCAAACAATCAGCTCAGTATTATCTTTTCTACCGAAAATATTACCAAATTCGTAGGTATAGAAAAATATTTGTTCCCCATCAATTTTTTAACCGACGTTTTCGTCGATCGCAAATACGGCTCACTTTGGCCATATCTTTCTATGGGGGTGGGAATTTTTTCGCTCGGTCTTACCGTTACTATTTTTACCTTCCACTACGTGCGCAACCTGTCGATTACTGCAAAAAGCAGACCGCTGCGCGAGCGCAAGGTTAAAATTACAAGCCCGATTAAAGCGCTTATTAAAAAAGAAATTTCTCTTTTAACAAAAGGTACCGATTATATATTTACCTTTTCGGGCTTACTAATCGTTCAGCCGTTCTTGCTGTTTATGATAGTTTCGGCGCTTAACACTATTTTCTCTGCGGGGCTCTTCCGTTATTACGTTACGGTAGTTCCCAATTTTATTACGCTTATCGACTTTTTGATCATAGTAATGTTCACTCTTATTATTAACCAAGGGGCGAATAACTACGTTACTATGGAAGAGCGTACCATTAAAAATATGAAAACTATTCCGATAAGCTATAAAACTCAGCTTATCGTTAAAATGATGATTCCGTTCGCTATGTCGTTTGCATCGCTGTTTTTAAGCTCGATAGTTTTGGTAGCGTTCGGTGCAGTTTCGGTGGTTACCGGTATAATGGCGTTTTTATTTAGCACCGTTAGCTTATTCGTTTTTGACGTTATATCGCTCAGAGAGGAGCTTCATATCCGCCACGGTAAGCCGCGTACTACCTATATTTCGTCAATTTACTCATATCTGTTACCGTTTTCGTACGTTATTTGCGGTATTATTCTTTCTTATTTAGGCACTTCGCTTGCCGCTATCTATTTGGCCGGCATTTTGCTTATTATTTTACTCGGATTGCCGCATTTAGTATACGTAAAGCAAAATATGGGGTCGCTGTTTATGGATTTGGAGGCAATTAACTGATGAAAAAGAAAAATTTGATCGTATTATTGCTGATGCCGTTCATAATTTCAACCCTGTGTATAGTAACCGTTAACGTTACTTACGAGGCGGTTGCCGTTGATATTTTGTCTATTGATTGGAATTACGATGATTTAGAGCCATTTAAATTGGGCACTACCGAGCAAGATAGCTTGCATAAGCTCAATGCGGTAGGTAAAAACTATAATTATACGCTGGCTGAAGGCAACGAGCTCGTTTGGTCGTGCGAAAATAAGGATTCATCTATTACCGATCCAATTGCCGAAATAGTGTTTTTAAACGGGCAGTATTATTTAAAAACCAACAAAACGGGGGAGGTTATAGTTACCTGCTCTAACGAAAAGGGCAACGTTTCACGCAAGATGACGGCCGTTATTTACGATTCGGCGTTAATCTTGATTCAGCCCGCCGTTCAAAGCTCGCAAAACAATATTGATCCCGTTATTTATTACGGGCAGTACGATTTAAACGGAACGCAAAAGGTAAACGCTAGTATTTCGCTTAAAATTACAACTATTCCCGCGTCTATTGCGTCAACTCTTACTTGCGAGAGCAGTGAGAACGTATCTTGCGATTTGAGCAAAAACTTAATTACCGTAAACGGAACGGGTGATGCAACCGTTACGGTGCGCAGTACCTCGGGTATCGCAGAGCCCGCTACATTTGGATTTAGAATAGTAGAAAACGGCGTTAACGTTTATAGCTACAATGACCTTTTAAACTGTACGAATAAATCGCAAGATGGCGAAATCGTAGTTTTGCGTAAAAACTTTGAATCGGTTGATAACGCATATATAAAAACTGCAAGCGGTGTGGTTTTGGCAAATTCAAACACCGAGTGCTTTGGTAATTATAACCATAGAAACAATAGCTTTAGCTTTGCTGGCGAAATATACAGCTTTACCACTACTTATAATAAAAATTATATAGATCAGTGGAACGAATTCGTTAAAACCAATAAATCTTATTCGGCTATAACCGATAAGGTAAACGTTGGTCTTCGCGTGCAAAAAGATTTTTACGGCAACGGCTATACCTTGAATTTGCATAACTTGGCTTATCCTTCTTCATCCTTTACGGGATCTAACGGTCAAAGCATTCCTGCTCTTGCTCCCGGTGATTTGTTCCGCGGTCCGCTTCCGTTTTATACGCTTGGCGACCCGCACGATACACCTCTCGTTTCGGCGCTCGGGCAAGATAATATAGGTATGTACGTCGATGGCAACGGTATTACCGTTAACGACGTTAATATAAAAAACTGCGACTTTGGCGATCGCGTTGCTAATTTAGATACGGTTGGCACCGTTTTAGAGGTTTTTGGTAACGACGTTATTATTAAAAACTCGCGTATGTCTAACGGCAAAAACGTAGTTAGAGCCTTTTCTTCTATGAATTTGCTTATAGATAACTGCATGATGAGCAACTCGCGCAACTTCTTATTTACTTCCGGCTCAAACGAGTATTTAACAGTTACCGGCGATAACGAGGCTGAATTTACTCATCCCGACGGAAGCAAGAAAAAATCAACGCTTAACCAATTTATTAATCCTAACGGAGAGCTCGGTGATGGGGCGCTTAACAGCTTTTTGTTAACCGATTATACGAGCGATGCGAACAAGCGCGCTATTATTAAAGAATTGCTTTTATCCGTTCAAGAGGCATTAAACGACGTGGGCGATATTGCAAATGAGTTTAAGGGCACGACCACCATTAACGATTGCTTCTTTTATAAAAGCGGAATAGCTTCTATCGCTATGGAGTCTTTCTTTAACGGTCCGTATTTATATAACGGCTCGCCTTCGCTTATTTCAACGGCGTTTAAAATGATTTCGGGCGAGGGCAAGGATATCGTTCCTTATACGGCATTGGGCATTTCGGGCGTTTCTTATCCCGTAAAGCTCGACGTTACGGGCGATACTCGCTTTTACGATTTTAAAACGGCAAACCAAATGGATTTATCGGGGCTTATCGATGAAAACATTTCGGCTGTTGCAAACGAAATTTTTGGCGAAGGATCGTTTGATTTAACGGTTGACGATATCTTCCCGCTAAAAACGATGGTAATGCAGAGGGCTCAAAGTCAAGGCTGTGTTTATAATAACGAGGGCGAAAGATATATCAACGTGCCCGTAGCTTATTACGGTGGCGGGCTTAACCTCTCGGTTGTAAATCTCGATGGCATTAACTATAAAAATAACTACACCCTTGAAACTGAAGTAGATTTACTTGAAACCTATCTCAACTTAAAGGGCGGTTCTTCATCGCTCGACTTAAAATCGATGAAAAATCTTATGCTAAAAACGGTAACTACTGTTATCGGCTACGAGCCGTTTACGTTTAGATTTGTTCGTAACGGCTATTTACTCAACGAAACCCCTAAGGTTTCAGACCTTATCGCTAACGCTAAAGGAGTATAATATGAAAAGAATTTTAACGTGTATCGTGCTTGTGTTTATGATTTTTTCAAGTGCGCTGCTTACAGGATGCGACAGCTTTGCTGTAGACGATTCAATTCAAATTGAATCTATTACCAACGACCTTATGTCAGACGGCCGCACTCGTATAACCATTACTTACGTTGACAATATTAAAAGCCCAGACGTATTCTATATAGCGCAGGGCGAACAGGGCGAAATAGGCGAAACGGGTAACGGTATTAAAGAAATTACTTACGCAGAAGACGAGCTTACCGGCGATACTATCGTTACTATAACCTTTACAGACGAAAGTGTTGAACCCGTAGTTTTTACCGTACGCAACGGTTTATCTATTTTGGGTATTGATACTTACGTTGATGAGGTAACGGGCGATAACTGTATGCTCTTTAAGTATTCTAACGGCACTTATTCAGAGCCTATCGTGCTTCCTCAAGGCAAGGCGGGTATCGGTATTAAAACCTACGAACAAATAGTTAACGAAGATAAGAGCGTTGATACAAAATTCGTTTTAGACGACGGGCGCGAAATTACCATAACTATTCCCGCTCCTCAAGAGGGTAACGGAATAGAGTCGATGGCGGCAAGTATAAGCGCAGATAGAACGGAATATATCATTACCGTTACCTATACCAACGGCAGAATGCAAGATTTATTCCTTCCTTGCCCCAAAGAACCGAGTAACTGGTATAGCGGCCAAGGTAAGCCCAGCGACCGTGAACACCTAAACGGCGACTATTATTTTGACCTTCAGCACCACGAAATTTACTTTAAAGAAGACGGATATTGGACTAAAATCGTAAGCTTTGAAACTAACGAAAAGGTTTGCGAGGTCGCTTTTGATTTAAACGATATTGACGATGCCAATAGCCCCGCTTTAATGGAAGGATTAAAAACCTATCGTATAAAATACGGAACTGTTTTTGCAGATAACGGATACGAAATTCCCGTTCCTGCGCGTCAGGGATACACCTTTAAGGGTTGGTATACCAGTAGATCAGAAACTGCAACGGCAGGTAAATTAACAACCTTAACCCCAATATTTAGCGACGTTACTTTTTACGCCGTATGGGAAAAGAATCAATTGCTTTAAAAAATTAATTATTTGGCGTAGCGAAAAGAGCTACGCCTTAAATTTGCTTTTATAAAAGAAAAATTCACTTTTTAGGACGGAAATTAAAATGCAGGATTATATTAAATTGGAACAAAATCAAAAGATGCCACTTGAAGAACGTATACGTGTATTGCGCGCAAAAACACCCATTCAGGCACAAGAAGCAAAGCGTTTGCTTGAAGAGGCAGGTATAGAAAGTTGCCGAAATAAAGGCGAACAAAGTAAAGAGGATTATAAAATTAGATTAGAGCGTTCGCGCGCAAAAACACCCATTCAAGCGATGGCTGCAAAACAGTTGCTTGCGGCAGCGTACGGCGAAATTTCAGAAGAGGAGATTGAGGAATACCGCAGGATGCTTTTATCCGTAGGTGCTAATAAAGATTTGCAATACAATAGATATCAGCAGACCGTTGAAAACGGTAGCGACGTAGAAGCGGATAACGTGATCAACGCTGAAACAAACCAACTTTCTTCTGCTGATGAGAAAAATAGCATTCAAGCACAAATTTTTGAAGAAATCGAATGCTTTGAAGAAAAGGACTCAAAGTCTTCCGATTTTAATGGCGAAAATCAAGTAAAAAGCGAAAACGTATCCGTTCAGCCTTCGCAAACAAGCACGGCTGAAGATGATTACGAAAGTTATATTGAAGAACCCGAAATGCTTGATAACGATGCTATAGACAAGCTTGTTGATGAAATTATAGATGAAAGCGAGCAGCAAAACGCAAATAATCAGTTAAATTATGAACAACAAAAGGCCGAAAATTCGGGCGTAAAAAGTGATAACTTAAACAATGAAAAAACTATTGATGAGATAGCTCAACTGTTTGAAAAGGACCAATCTGAATTATTGGATGAGGAAATGGAACTTGACGAGCATTTAGATGAAAGCGTAGAAGAAAAAAATGAAGATACGGGCGTTTATAACGAAATTATAGTTACACTTACTAAAGATGATGATTCCGTTGAAAATAGTAATGAAAGTGCCGATAATGACGCTATAGGTCAGCTTGTTGATCAAAACGAAAGCAATAATCAGAATCAAAATGATGATGAAAGTGAAGAAATTGAAAGAATTTTTGATTCTTCAAATCGCTCGCCTGCACAAATGGCTGAGGTAAAAAAGATCGAACAAAAAAGCACTGCGAGTGAAATGGCTGTTTATTACGAAATGTCTTTAGAAGAGTGGAACGAGCTTTCGTTAGACGTTAAAAAACGTTTATGTCGCCGTCGCATGAGAAGTATAAAAAGATCTAAAAACGTTAACCGTATTCGTCAACAAAAAGCGAACGAAAAAAACGGTAAAAAATAGGCTATAACACGTTTAACGCGTAAAAGAATAAAGTCACTCCTGATATGGGTGATGTCCTTAGCGGAGAATTTACACTTTCGCAAAAGTACAAGCATCGCATTTGACAGGTCAAACGCAAATATGGGCTAAGCCCAAACCCTTATACAAACAGAAAGAGCAAACACGCAAGACGAAAAATCTTGTATGTCTGCTCTTTTTTCTGTTAGTGATGTTTTTGCTAACGCAAAAGTGATGTTATGCTGCGCATAATGATATTGCTCGCAAATGCTCGCAGTGATGTGATGTTTGCCCACTGTGCCGAAGGCACAACATCATTCACGCAGTGAACATCACTGCCGAAGGCAACATCACTTGCCCGCAAGGGCAAACATCGTTTAGCGTGAATACTCCGTTAAGAGTATCACGCTAAAAAAGGGTGACTTTTTTATTTTTTACCTCGTAATAGGCGGTTAAAATTTTTTTAAAAGTATACTAAAAAAACGTTTACACACTAATGAATTTATATATCAAAGGTAAATAATAAAAATCTCGAAGAAATAGAAATTATGTGGTTTATATAAAGTGACAAACGGCAAATTGTATGATATAATAAATGGGTAGTTATTGTTTATTTACAGTTGCAAATTATGCTACTGATATTTCTGGAGGAAATATGAAAAACATTACCGAAGTGCAAAAATATTATTTAGGTATCGACCTTGGCGGAACTTTTATTAAGGGTGGTATCGTAGACCGTTTAGGCAACGTTATAGTTAAAGATAAAGTTCCCACTCAAAGCGAAGGAGGCAGCGATGCCGTTGCTCAAAATATCGCAAAGCTTACTAAAGCGTTACTTAAAAAAGCGGGAATGCAGGCAAGCGACGTTGTAGGTATGGGGATGGGCGTTCCCGGAATGATAGATAGTGAGGCAGGCGAGGTAATTTATTCTGGCAATTTAAATTGGGAGCATTTTTTTATAGCAGAAGCCGTTGAAAAGCTTACCGATATAAAAGTGAAAATAGCAAACGACGCTAACGTTGCCGCTTTGGGCGAAACTAAATTCGGTTGCGGCAAGCAATTTAACAACACCGTTCTCATTACATTGGGTACGGGAGTAGGCGGTGGCATTATAGTTGACGGAAAGCTCTTTGAGGGCAATCGTTCTGCCGGTGCCGAAATGGGGCATAGCGTTATAGTTGCGGGCGGCGAACCGTGCAGTTGCGGCAGAAAGGGATGTTTAGAGGCGTACGCTTCGGCAACTGCTCTCATTCGCGATACCAAAAGGGCAATGCAAAATAATAAAAACAGCCTTATGTGGCAGGTTGGCGAGCAAAACGTAACGGGTAAAACAGCCTTTGATTATTACGATAGTGACCAAAGCGCAAAAGCCGTAGTTGATAACTATATCGAAAAGCTTGCCGTTGGTCTTACCAATATAGCAAACGAATTTAGGCCGGAGGCAATCATGCTCGGAGGTGGCGTTTGCGCTCAAGGAGATAGGCTCATTCTTCCATTAAGGGAATTTGTTAATAAAGAAATATTTGGCGGTAACAGAGGTCCAAAGGTGGAAATTTTAACCGCAACTTTGGGCAACGACGCCGGCTTATTAGGAGCTGCAGCGCTATGGTTTTAAAAATTAAAAATAGCCGTTAATCGCGCTATAGAGCCATTTTTAATAAACGCAATAAATTGTTTTGCGCTAAAAGACGTAATTAAAAAAATAAAAAGAGCAAGAAATTTTTTTATTTCTTGCTCTTGTTTTTTTATCTTTATTAATTAAAAAAATAATTGCCGTTTAAAAAAGAAGGGTATAAACAATAACCAGATTATTTATTAACTGCGGTTAAATAAACTGTCATACACGCTTTATTTATGCGCTTAAAGATAGAAATTAATTCTTCTTGCGAAATATCGTCGTCGTTATTTAAAACGGTATCAACGCACCCCCCTTATTAAAAATGAGAGTAAAACCTTACACTCGTTTTCGGTTGCGTTAGCCGTATGCTTTTTCCACGCAGGTAAACAGTGTTCGTAGGTTATTTTCATTATTTTGTTAAGTATGGCGTCGTGGGTGGATTCAATAGCCAAAAGCTTACAAAGAGCGGGCTGATTTTCTTTAACGTTAAAAATTGTGTAAGTTACGTCTAACGATGCGTTCAGATTGCAATTAATTAGTGAATTTTTAAATTCTTCAAGCTGCTCTTTTTCAATTTTTTCGTAAAGCTCGTTGCACCCGTCGTAGTGCTTGTAAAAGGTCGAGCGGTTAACGCCCGCCATAGTGCATATTTCGCTTACTGAAATTTTGCATAGCGGCTTTTGCTCGAGATAGGTTAATAGGGCGTTTTTTAAAACGTTATTGGTATAAATAACGCGAGCGTCGGTTTTCATAAGTTAACTCTCCAAGGTGGTAGCCGCGTGCAACGCTTGCGACTAAAACGGTACTGTAAAAGTTTGATTTAAACGTTAAAGAGATTTGTAAAAAAAATCGCGGCGCAAGCCAAAAAGGCGCGCCGCAACCTATTTTTTAATTAGTTAAAAAGATCTTTATAAGCTTTGCTGAATTTTACGTTGGGAGCTTTGCATGCAGCAATAGCAATCTTTTCGCCTGTTTTGGGGTTTACGCCGTCGCGGCCTGCTTTATCTTTAATTTCAAAGGTTGCAAAGCCAGAAATGTGAACGTATTCGCCGTTTTGTAAAGATTGGGTTAAAGTGTCTACTAATGCTTGAAAGTTATTTTCTGCTTCTTTAATGGTTACACCGAGTTTATCTGCATATGCTCTGATAAATTCACTTTTGTTCATAATATACCTCCGTTAATTGCGCTAGCGCTTTATTATATATTCATTATAACATAAATCTGTGATTTTACAAGTGTTTTTGCAAATTTTTTTGCTAAAAATTCGATTTTTTTTGTAAAATAGTCATATTTGCTTTATTTTGCGCAAAAATATTGACATTTTTAGCCGTTTAATGTACAATATCTACGTAAAAGAGTATTTTTTTTAGCAAAAGAGGTTATTATGCAAAACGAGCAACTTATTAAAATGCTTAATGCTTCTAACGGAGTGGTAAGAACGTGGGCTTTAAAAGAGCTTAAGCGCCGTGAAATTATGGATAGTTCTTTACGCCCCTTGGCTTCGGCAAACGAAATAAATTTAAACGTGCATACCGATTTTTCATTTTCTCCCTATTCTCCTTCGATGGCTGTTTACATGGCGTATAAGAGCGGCATTAAGCTCGCGTGTGCCTGTAACTACGGCACTTTAGCCGGCACGAAAGAGTTTATTAAGGGCTGTGAGTATATGGGTATCAGCGCGCTTACCGGGTTTGAGGTTACGTTGCAAAGTAAAGCGCTCGGAGAGCATATTGCTGCATTTTATTGCGTTGGCGAAGCAGATAAAAACAACGCCTTTGGGCCTTTACTTGAACAGTTTAGAAAAATTTGCATTGAGCGCGTAAAGCTAGTGTGCGACAAGATAAACTCTATGCTCGAAAAACACGGCCTTTACGTTGATTTTAATAAGGAAATTTTGCCGCTAACCAAGTGCAATAAGGGAGGGAACGTTACCTTAAAGCATTTATATATGGCAGTTGGTAAAAAAATTATACAAAAGTTTGGGCAAGGCAAAGCCGCTGCTGATTTTATTCGCTCTTCACTTTGTTGCGATATTGAGGAGGGTGAGTACAATCTTCTTTGCGACTATAACGATCCATTTTACGAATACGATCTTATTTCGGCATTGCGCAATAATTTTAGCAATTTAGATAGCGGAATTTTACCTCCAGATTTAAAAGATTACGTTGCTTTGTGTAAAAATAGAGCGGTTATTATAGCTTATCAGTATGATTGTCAAAGCAACTGGATAAAGAACCTTGCCGAAAGCGACAAGCTAGTAAGCGATTTTAAGGCTCTTCTTAACAAAATACAAAAAGAGGGATTTAACGCTGTTTGTATTTCGGCAAAAAATTTGAGCAGTAATCTTTTGTGCAGAATAGTAGATATTATTAAAGAAAAAAATATGCTCGCCATATTTACCGAAAAAACTGAATATCCGCGTAATCACTTCGAATGTGCCGTTCCTAAAAACGCAAAACCGTATATTCAAGCCTGTGCGTATGCAATCCTCGGTAACGACATTTGCCATAAAAATGACTCAAGCGATGGATTATTTGCCGAAAAGGGCAGTATAAAGAGCAAGGATTTTAACGAAAGATTAATGATTTATTCAAATATAGGCAAAAAACGTTTATAATCATTTATGTATCATGATATTTTCAGTCAGCTTGGCGGGGATATCGAAAAAATAAGCGCAGAGTGCGTAAAATTCGGTAGCGGAGCTCAGCATGGGCAAGAGTTTTTAAATTGTTCAAGTGAGGGGCGCAGTATAATAGTAACGTACGATAGCGGTTGGTATCTCGTCGGCAAAAGTTTAAAAGATAATACCACGTCAAAAGAGGTAACCTGTTTCAGTTTTGATAATGGGTTGCCATTTTTGCCTGCGCTAGAAAAATTATTGCTTTCGGTAAGCGATGCAAAAAGGGTTGCGGTTATAGGCAATCAAAGTTTGGCGCTATATTGCGCACACTTTTTAAAAGATGCTTCAATATGCTTTATTCCTACTGATTTTAATTTTTGCGCCTTTTATAATTTAATTTTATCTGGCAGAACTGATTGTAGATTAATTATCGACGGCAAATTATTAATTGGTAAAAAAAATATTGCCGCAAGTGGAGTAAAAAGCATTTTATCAAAAAACATTATTTTGCTCGAAGATGCCGTTAATCGCGCTATAGGCGGGTATTTTGTAAATAATAACTGGCAAAACATATTAAAAAGCGCAATAGAATGTGCCTTAAAATATTTTGAAACGCAAAACGTTTATTATATAATAAGAGGGCAACTTTTTGCCCAAGCAGCAGTTTATTTGTCCGGCATAGGAAATCCTAGCGAGATGGCGGCTGCCGTGCTTGAAAATTTTGCCAATTTATCAGAGGTGGGCGAGCGGGAATATTTTGCGTATAAAATGCTCGTAAGAATTTATTTGGTGTATTTTTCAAACGATAGCTCCTTTTTAATAAAAAAGGGGGGAGAATTGTTACAAACGGAAGAAATTAATAGGCTTTTTCCATTCGTAGCTAATAAAATTATAAACAAAATGCCACAATGGGTTTACGATGATAAAAAGGTTAAGCAGTATAAAGCTAACGCTATAAAAGAAGATGTTTTAAAAAAGATAAAAGAGCAGGAAGGGCTTTTTGAAAGGCACGCTCAAATGCTACGTAAAATATACGCGGGCAGAAAATATACGGTAGAGCATTACACCGTAAAGCAACGCGCGTTGGCTCTTAATTTATTGCCTTTATTATCAAACGAATGCGGAGCGCTTTGGCTGGTTTTTGCCGACGGGGTTTTAGAATATATTTCGTAAAAAGTGGCGCTATAAGGCAATTATCGGCACTTTAAATAAAAAACATATAAAAAAGCTTTTACCAAATTTGGCAAAAGCTTTTTTTAGGTATAGATTAATTAAAATAACCTTTTTAAATTGTAAAAGCCTTAAGAAGATTAAAGATTATTCTTCTTCTTTGATTTCTTTTTCGGTAGTTTCTTCAACGGGTTTAGCTCTTACAAGCTCGGGCATGGTAAGCCCTGCCATTGCGAACAAATCGGTCATAGGAGGAATAGATTTCATAAGGCCTGAAAGATAGTTTGCGGTAGCGGTTTTACCATCTTGGCTGTTGCCGCCATCCCAAACGGTAACCTTATCGATCTTAATATTCTTAATAGCTTCAACTTGAGTTTCAACCAATTTTTCAATTTTGTCGGCAAGCATAAGTCTTGCAGCTTCGTTGGTGTCGCCGCCTGCGGCTTGAACTACTGCAGCCAAACCTTCAGCCTGTGCGCTTAAAACGGCTTTAACGCCTCGCGCCTGCGCTTCCATCTTGGCATAAATAGCGTCTGCCTCACCTTGTGCTTGACGTCTGATTTTTTCTGCTTCAGCTTCAGCTTCGAGCTCAACTTTTCTCTTTTCAATTTCAGTTTTAACCAAGATGTCGGCTTCTTGAGTAGCCTTTTCTTTTGAAGCACGAATAATTTCTGCCTGCTTTTCAGCCTCGTAACCGTCGGCTAGCGCCTTTGCTGCGTTGATTTTTTCTGCCGAAACAGCGCGTTGTTCAGCTTCTGCTTGGCGCTGACGGAGAAGTGCTTGAGAGTCGGCAATTTCCATTTTTGCTTGGTTTTCGCCTTTAATTGCTTGAGAATCTGCATCGGCAACGTTAATACGTTGATCTTTTCTTGCGTTTGCTTCACCGATAGCACCCTTTCTGTCTTCTTCGGCAACCGAAATTTTAGCGTCGTTTATAGCTTTTGCTGCAGCCTCTTTACCGAGAGCTACGATATAGCCTGATTCATCGCTGATGTCGGTTAAGTTAACGTTGATAAGGCGTAAGCCGATTTTTTTAAGCTCGCCTTCCACGTTTAGTGAAACTGCCTCGAGGAATTTATCGCGGTTGGTATTGATTTCTTCGATGTCCATAGTAGCGATTACCAAACGGAGCTGACCGAATATAATGTCTTTAGCGAGCTCTTGAATTTGGGGGAGCTTTAAGCCTAAAAGTCTTTCAGCTGCGTTTTGCATAACGCCTTGCTCGGTAGAAATACCAACGGTGAAGATTGAGGGAACGTCGATACGGATATTTTGGCGTGAAAGTGCGCTTCTTAAGTCAACCGAGATTGAGATAGGGGTAAGGTCTAAAAATGCGTAAGATTGAAATAGGGGAACGATAAATTCCGTACCGCCGTGAACGCATTTTGCCGAACGGTGCGTACCGTCTTGCGATTTGCTTACCTTACCGTAGATAACCATAATCTTATCGGAGGGGCATCTTTTTACGCGAGTTGCAATTAACAGCACCAACATAAACAAAATGAGTACTATTACTACAACGATGGGTACTACCGCATTTGATGCTAAAAGGTTTGATAAAATTTTCATTTTGTTATTCTCCTTATATAATTAGCCGGCACGATGATGGATTTAGCGATTTCGCGCATAAATACCTTTTTTCGTGGCGTAGCCTTTTTATTAAAATAAATTTGAATTAGCTTTAGGTCGATAAGTTATTTAATAATATTACTCTTTTTCAACTACTAACATATCGCCTTTTACGTTTATTACTTTAACGTGTGATCCAGTAGGAATGGGTGAGTTGCCTTCTTGAACTGCGTTAAGTTCAACAAATCTCTCTTCTAACGTTAGCGTAACCTTGCCGAATCCTTCGTTTTTAGCGGGAATTGTAAGGTAAACGTCAGCGCCTTTACCAATTGCTCGGCTTATAGAAATATTTCCGTCTGAACGTAAGCGCATGATTGCGCGCATGATAAGCGCCATTGCAAAGAGCGCCAAGCTTCCTGCTACCAACGAGCAAACTATTGCAAGTGGTGTAGATACGGGTGCTAACGCATAGCCAACCCAGCCGCCTATTGCAAAAAATGCAACTATTCCGCGGACTGAAAATAGGGTAAATCCGTCGCTTGCGTCTACAGTAACGTCTGATGCGCCGTCGCCGTCAAAATCAACGTCAACCTCTCCTCCATCGCCAAAGCCAAAAAGCAAGGTGATAATTTGCAAAACGAGGAATACGCTTGCGGCAAGGCCTATAACGAAATAAGTTTTTTGAATTGCAGTCAATGCAGACCAAAATTCCATAATAGGTTCTCCTTATATAATATTGATAAAAAATAGGGTACTAATTAAACGCCTTTATCAGTTATGGGGGCGTTAGCTATTAAAGCGAGTGCGTTTAACGTGTTGTTTGCTTGTTCTAAAAGCTCGCCTGCTAAATAGTTTTCGCACAATATTTTCATAACCATCTCAAGCCTTTGCTTGGCAAGGTCTAAATGGCTATTAAATCCCTCTATAGCTTCGTTAACAAGGAGTTCAATCGTTTTAAACGAAAAACGCGCGTCAAAAATTATTTTGCAAAACATCGCGTATAAATCGCTTTCGGGTATAATATCGTCTTCTCTTGAATAAACGCTGCCGTTTAGCATAACGAGCAGATTTTTTATATCGTCAAGCGACATAGTATTTCGCAGCGAGTTTATTATAAATATGCGGGCAGTAGTGTCTTTATTATAGCGCTTGTTGATAGGGCGTGATATAAACCCGCGTGAAACCCAATTTTGAATAGCGGGCGTTGCCACTCCTGTGATTTCGTTAAGCTGTTGCATAACCAGCCCGTTGGTTGCCATAAATATTCCCTGCAAAAATTGTTCGCCACTTAAATCTTTTTTTTCAACCTTTGTTCCCGGATAATATCGCATACCTCCTCCTTTATTAACTTCACACGTAGCGTTTACCTTATTAAACCTAAAAACGGTTAAGGCTTGTTTATGTATAAACCTCTTACGTGATTTTCGATATGATTATATCACACATTCATATGAATGTCAAGTAAATTCATATATTTTTTTTATTTTTTACGTTACATAGGATTTTGCAAAAAATTATTTTGTGCCTTTGATAGCCAAAAATATATTTTATACGAATAAATATAATTGTTTATATTCGCTAAATAATTGCATTTTTAAAAAATAAATAGTATACTTATATCGACTTAATATACTGCGTGCCTGCGATAAAAAGGTGCGTAAATAAAAATATGGAGATAAAAACATGAGTGATCCCAGAATTTTAAAGCTTGCAAAAAACCTCGTTAACTATTCTTGTAAGGTTAAAGAGGGCGAAAAGGTAATGATAGAGGCTTTTGGTATTCCCAACCAGTTGGTTAAGGCGCTGGTTAGCGAGGTATATGCTGCCGGTGGCTATCCCTTCGTATATTTGCGTGATCACGCCGTTATGCGTTCTATTTTAATGCAAACGAGCGAAGAATATTGCAAATTATGGGCAAAATACGACGGTTTTGTTATGGACGATATGGATTGTTATATCGGTATTCGCGGGGGCGAAAACAGCTGCGAAATGGGCGACGTTCCCGCCGATAAAAACGGCTTATATCAAAAGCTTTACAGCTACCCCGTTCATCACGAAAAACGCGTTGGCGCAACTAGATGGGTTATTTTAAGATATCCCACTCCTTCTATGGCTCAAATGTCGGGTATGTCTACCGAGGCTTTTGAAGATTTTTACTTTGACGTTTGCACTATGGACTATAACAAGATGGATAAGGCAATGGATTCACTTAAGGCGTTAATGGAAAAAACCGATAAGGTTCGCTTGGTTGCACCCGGCACCGATCTTACCTTCTCTATTAAGGGTATGCCCGCTATTAAGTGTGCAGGCGAGTTAAATATTCCCGATGGCGAAATATATTCAGCCCCCGTTAAAAACAGCGTAAACGGCGTGATTACTTATAACGCACCCTCTATGCAACAGGGCTTAAAGCACGAAAACGTTTGCCTTGAGTTTAAAAACGGCAAAATCGTAAATGCAACGGGCAACTACACCACTCAATTAAACGCTATTTTCGATACGGATGAGGGTGCTAGATACGTAGGGGAATTTGCTATTGGCGTAAATCCCTACATAAACAATCCTATGGGCGATATTTTATTCGACGAAAAAATAGCAGGCTCAATTCACTTTACCCCCGGTTGCTGCTACGACGAATGCGATAACGGTAACCGCTCTAGCATTCATTGGGATTTAGTGCTTATTATGACCGAAAAATTTGGTGGCGGTGAAATTTACTTTGACGACGTGCTCATTCGTAAAAACGGCTTATTTACCTTGCCCGAGCTTGAATGCTTAAATCCCGAAAATTTAAAGTAAATATCGGTTAATCAACTTATACGGGCACTTTAGGAGATAACTTTTACGTTATTTACTAAATTGTTAGTTGATAATTACAATTAAAATTTATTTATATTTACCTAGCACAACTTAAAACAAAGTTATTATATTAATAAGGGCAAAGGTATTTCGTTATGAAAATTAAGTATTTGGGAACTGCCGCATACGAGGGAGTTCCCTCCCTTTTTTGTGGTTGCGAAACGTGTAAAAAATCGCTAGAGGCTGGCGGCAAAAATTTGCGCACTCGCTCGCAAGCTTTAATCGACGGGCAGTTGCTTATAGATTTTCCGCCCGATACGCTCGTTCATTCTCAAACTTATAAGCTCGATTGGGCAAACATTTCTAACTGTTTGATAACTCATTCGCACAGTGACCATTTTTATATTGAAGATATAGGAATGATGCGCCACGGCTACGCGATGCCGTGTAACGATTTTACCTATTATTCGGGTAAAGAGGTCGTTACTAAAATAAAAGATTATATAGAGAAGCACTCAATGCCGCGAGTTTTTTGTATGCAGCTTAATCCTTATCAAACGGTAGAGATTAAAAGCAAAAGCGTAACGCATAGCGTAACTGCGTACCCGGCTAATCACTGCGCGGCTCAGCCCTTGTTTTACTCTATAGAAAATAATGGTAAAAGGTTGTTGTATGCACACGATACCGGCGTTTTTGACGAGCAAACGTTTGTTTTTTTAAAGAAAGAAGGGTATTTTAATCTCGTTTCGCTTGATTGCACCGGATGCAACCGCTTTGATTGGGTGGATCACCATATGGGGCTTACGGCAAACGTAGCTGTAAAAAACAGGCTAATTAAAGAGGGGATTGCCGATCAAAATACGATTTTTGTGCTAAATCATTTTTCGCATAACGGCGTAGCAACCTATGATGAGATGGTTGAGGCGGCAAACGCCCACTCCTTTACCGTTTCGTACGATGGATTAGAAATAAATTTTTAGTTGTAACGGCAGATAAAAAATTTGCGTATAGTATAATGTATTTTAAAGTAAAAACAGGGCAAAATAACACTATAATTTGTAAACGAGAGTTACAAATGGTAAATTTTGAGTAAAAAACTGCAAATATTTGCCAAAAAGTAAAAAAAAATAAAAAAAATGCAAAAAAACAGTTTACAAATTCATACAATCTTATTATAATAATTTGGCTGAATGATAGTATTAAAAGAGTCGTTTGGCGGTTTTTAAAAATAAAGAGGTTTATATTATGGCAAAATATGTTATGTGTCCCCGTTGCGAACTCAATTATATGCAAGAGGGCGAACAGTATTGCGATATCTGTAAGGCAGAATTAAAGTTAGGTCCTCAACTCATTTTCGCAGTAGATGAAGAGGATGGCGAACAGGGTGAAAAGCTTTGCCCCATTTGTAAGCGTACTTATATTGCTGAAGATGAAGATATGTGCGAGCAATGCCGTGACGATCGCAAGTATATGGATGAACCCTCTGATGATATCGATATCGAAAAAGACGAGGAATGGCGCAATTATCTCGACGATGACGAAAAGGATATGCCTACCGATGGTGACGACGTAATTTCTTTCTCGCAGCTTGCCGATGAAGAAAAGAGCGACGACTTCTTCCGCGATGAAGAAGAAGAGGAATACGAAGATAATTCGATAGACGATGAGCCAGACGATTTTGACGTTGCTATAGACGAAAGAGATTTTGAGGATATCGAAGAAGAGGAAGATGAAGAAGACGACGATGACGACGACTTTTAATTTCTCGTTATAAAATTAAATATTTTACGCACGCATTGGTTTAAATTTTTACACCCATGCGTGTTTTTTTGCTTTATTTAGCGAATATCGGTCAAAAGTGCCGTTAATCGACCTATAGCCTCACTTTTTTATTTTTTTTGTGCAAAATAGGCAAAACAAAAGCAAAATTATTAGTATAAAAACAGCTATTGCTTTGAGTTAATCTTGTGAAAAAATGTGACAAAATTGTAAAAAACATTAAGAAAAATTAAAAAATCGATGAAAAACAGTTTACAAAGGGTAATTTCTTTGTTATAATGGTAATCGTGAGTTAATATGATATATATTAATGTCGCACACGAAGTACAAAGGAGATGTGGATATGTTTTATATTATTTTCTTTTCACTTGTATTAATAGCAACCCTTGCTCTCGTATTTACAAAGGCATATAAAAGCGAAAATCCTATTGTAGATAAAGTTTTAAAAGTCGTGGTAGTCGTATGGATGGCTATTTACTTTTTGAATTTATTTTTACCTGACGCGTTTGCAATGCGCACTTTTGATGACGTTACTAATTACGTCGGTGGTGAAAATATTTGGTTTGCCGTAGTTCGTTGGTTTAACGACGTTGCGTTTGTAATTTTGCCCATTGCAATTTTCTTCAAAAAGGATTTATTTAATAAGTTTACCGCATACGCAGTTGTTGCAATTTGCCTTTTAAACGTTGCGGCATATTTTGAGTACATAAAATGGTATACTTCTACTGATGGCGCAGGAATTATGGCGCTTAGATTTTTTGGCGATGAAACCAAGGCCTTTTTCATTAACCATACCTTTAGGTCAATTTATTTTGGCGTTTCAATGTTTTTAGAACTTATGCTCGCAATATTTATTACGTTGCGTTCATTCAAAAGTTTTAAAATTAACAAAAACGTTAAAAGTGTTCTTATTAACGTTGCCGCTTTTGTTGCAATTTTATTTGCGATTATCCCAATTTACGTACCCCAATATTTATTTAAAGGATACTCTATGGTTGGGGCAGGTAATTTAGACAACTTTAAAATGGGCACTTTTTTCCACATCGTATGGATGATTGGCGTTATTATAGAGGGGGTAGTGCTCTCGTTAGTATTTAAAAAGAAAAGCTATAGCGATAGATTTATTCTCGTTCTTATTTTAGCGTTTGCACTAATAATGCAATACAACCAAATGTTTACCGGCATTGGCGAAATAACTACTCATAGAATGCCATTCCAGCTTTGCAATATGGCAGGTTTGTTCATTTTACTGATGTTAATTACCAAAAACGAAAAGATTTATCACTTTACAATAGTAATCAACTCGGTTGGTGCGATTATTGCAATGGCAATGTGCGATACAACACCTTACGGCATTACTTACATAATGAATATCCACTACGTTACCGAGCATACTAACGTAATTTTAGTTCCTATCTTGTGCGCAACGCTTGGAATATTTGCTCCTCTAAAAACTAAAGATATCAAGCACTTCGTTGCTGGCTTTAGCATTTATTTTGTGGCAATTTTATTAATTGGCGGAACTTTTACCGGCTTATACGAAAGCACGGGCAACAGTTATTGGAACTGTAACTATTTATTTATGTTCAACAAGGCAGAAAGCACTAAAATACTTTCATTCGTAGGCCCGTTGTTTGACGTAAAGTTTAAGTTGTTTGATTTCTTTACTTTAAGTTTAGTTCAACTTGTGGTATACGTGGTATTCTTGGCAATATGCACTGGCGCATTCTTCTTAATAAAATTCCTTTTACGTAAAAATACTTTGTGGGAAGATTCTCAAAAAAATGAACTTATGCAAAACTGAAGCTACAATATCGAGGTCGGGCGCTGATATTTTAAGGGTACTGTTTGAAACTTTGGTGTTGATTCATCATTTGTTTCCTACTCAAACTGCGCTCGGCTCTCATATAAGTACCATACTTGGGCCTATGGCTGTTTCGGGCTTTTTATTGCTCTCTGGCTACGGGGTAGGTATGAACTACAAGCGAAAGGGAGAGTTATATTTAAATACCCTTATTAAAAGCCGTATACCTCGTACTTACGGGCTTATCGTATTTACAAACGTATGCTACTTATTACTGTTTTTTTTAACGGGTAAAAGCTTTCCTTCCTTTTTTGCGCTTTTAACTTCAGTTTTAAACGCACCAATTGTAAGCGGGTCGGTTACTCTTTCTAACTGGTTGTACTTTTTATCTGACTTAATGATTTATTACCTGTTGTTTTGGTTGTTTATGCAACTTTTTGAACACCGACGCGATAGGTTGTTGCACACCGCTAAAACTTTGCTTATGTTTGCAATTTCGGTGGCGTGCGTATTATGCCTTATAAACATAACTACGGGTAGCACCCGTTATTTGAGAGGATGCTTAGCGTTTCCAATAGGTATATTTATCGCACATTATGATGGCGAGCTTATAAAAATCCTCTCAAAATATAAATACTTAATCGCAGGAGTACTGTTTATCGTTGCGCTTGCGCTTAGTATTGCGTTTATCGATCAAAGGTTTTTATTTGAATACGTTATTAACGTAATGTTTTCGCTATCTATCGTGGTGCTTGCGTTTGGTTTTAATCCTCAAAACAAGTGGATAAAAGTCGCAAGCAGGCACGTAATAATCGTTTATTTATCGCACGAATTATTCTTTAAGCTACTTAAGTACCATCGCCCCGATTTGAGCTCGTATTTAATAATGCTCGTAACGGTAGCTTGCGCTATACTCTTTGCCGTTTTGTGGCGTAAGGTATTAGACGAATATAAAGAAAAAGTGTTATCTGCGCTTTTAATTGGGTGGGTAAATACACACGCATTTTTTATGGGCTTAAAGCCAAAACTGCTTCAAAGTTATGCAAAGCTTAAGCCTATAGTGCTTGGCAAAATTAACGAGCTAATAGAAGCATATAACGATTTTTAAAAGCGCTTTTAAAAGCGCTTTTTTGTTTGCTGTAATTAATAAACATGCTGATAACTGTGCTATAGACGGGTTTTTATTAAAAATTAAGTTTTTAAATTAGCAATTTTTTTTAAAATTTGATAAAATATGCGTGCGGCACATAAGTTATTTATTACTTGCATGTTTAATATTAAGCGCGCGTTTTTATTAGGTAGCTTAAACGTACCGTAGTAAAAACAAAAGAGGTATTAAATGGTGTACGGCTATGCGCGCGTTTCGTGTGCGGATCAAAATTTAAGCAGGCAACTTTCTAGCTTTGCAGAATTTGGAATTAATGAAAAAAATATCTTTTGCGATAAAAAAAGCGGCAAAGATTTTTGCCGCGAAGCGTATTTAAAAATGGTTAAAAAAATAAAAAAGGGGGATTTGCTAGTAATAAAATCTATTGACCGCTTGGGGCGCGATTATTCTATGATTACAACTGAGTGGAATAGACTGGTAAACGTAATAAAGGCAGATATTTTGGTTTTGGATATGCCCTTATTAGACACGCGCGAAAAGGATAATTCGCTTATGGGCAGGTTTATTGCCGACGTTGTTTTACAAGTGTTATCATTCGTTGCAGAAAACGAAAGACAAAATATACGCGCCCGCCAGAAGGAGGGAATAAAAATTGCAAAAATGCAAGGGGTAAAATTTGGCCGCCCAGAAAAAAAATTAGATAGAGAAAGTAAGGCAATTTTTAAATTATATTACGAAGGAAAAATTAAACCAAAAGAAGCAATACGAAAAACAGGGCTAAAATCTTCTCTCTTTTATTATCACTATAAAAAATACTTAGTTCTGTTAAAGAAAGAGCTTAATAAAAATAAAAATCGCTAATAAGTCCGCCGGTAAGTTTAAACTTTACTTTTTTTGCCTTTTCGCCAATAACTAAAGCTGTTGTTTCTTCGCTAACGTTTATGGGGCTAAATAAAAAAATCTTACCGAAAAAGCTTGAAACGTATGGAGCATGTTCTTTTAAATCTTGGCACAAATAGTCGCTAAAGTTTGCGTTTAATATAACTTCTTCTAAAAATGCAAATGCAGTTAAACGTTCGTTTAATCGCGCTATATCCCCACTTCTTAAAAAAATTTCGCTTAAATTACCACCGTTTTGAGTGCTAAATTTAATATCTTTTTTTAGCTTTAACAGCGTGTTGTATTTTTGCGTTAAAATAATTGCACTTTGAGTGGGTGTAATATAATCCCCCCTTTCTATAAAAGAGGGAGCACCTGAAACGTTAAAAAGGTAAACGCTTTGCTTTTCGCCGGTAACTGTAACGGCAAGCAGGTTTTCGTGCTTTTGAACTATTGCATCGGATATATACCTTTCGTTTAAGCAAACGGCCGTATTGCCGTATTGATTAAATATCGAAATTTTGTAATATCCGTCTAGGCTTACCAAAACGAATAGATCGCTAAAAACCCTTTCGTGTAAGATGTTTTTACAAACGGGTAGGGGCTTTTGCAAAAAGGTAGGCACGAATAAAAGCGCGCCGTCGATAAAAAAAAGCTTTACTAGCTTGTTTTTATGCAAGGCCGTGTCGTTTGGGCTGCTTAATAGAAGTGAGCTTTCGAGTAAGTGATCGTCTGTTGGAATAAACTGCAAAAATAGTGGAAAATCTTTGTCGTTAACGTTGAAGGTTTGTAAATTTCCGTTAGTTAAGCCTATTTTTATTCCGTTTGCCATCAGTACGCATTCGGTTGAAGAAATTACAAGAGCGTTCATATTTTATTTTATGTTAAATTTTTGCCCACTATTACCCATTTTAATGATTAAATTATTGCAAAACAGTCAATAACTTAATCATATTCAAGGAGGGTAAATTATGAAAAAATTAACTAACGAACAGCGCGATAGGTTATTTGAGCTTGCAAGGCAGGCAAAACAAAAGGGCGAAACGTTGACCGGTGTTTTTAAAAAAATTGCCGATGAAAACGGGCTAAAAAGCGGAAGCGTGCGCAATTTTTATTATAAGTGGGTATCTGAAGGGCGCGTGGAGGGATTAACCGCAAAAAGTAACGTTATGTTCACCGAAAAAGAAGAAGGAGAGCTATTGCGCGCTATTTTACAGCAAAGGCGATATAATAAAACGTTAAACGGCGCGCTGCTTGCAGTTGCAAACGGGGATAGAGTGCTTGCACTTCGCTACAGAAACAAATTTGCTAATATGCTTAAAAAGAAAAGGCAAGCGGTAATGAAAGAAGTGTTATTTCAAAAAAAGTTGGGCTATAAGCCGATTAACCCATATGTATTAAAAAATAATCGCGACGAAAAAAATAAACTAAAACGCGAAATCGACGAGCTGATTAGTATTATTAGGCTAAAGTGCGCAAAAGAAAATCAGCTTCTTAAAAGTAAGCTTATACGCTACGAGCAATTAACCGATGGATTAGACTTAACCGACGATAAAAAAATATTATAAAAACAAAAAACGTATTTTGCTCGTGTAGGCTTGATTATTCTCCTCTATAGTGGTATAATATTAGTTACAAAAATAGGAATAAGCTGTTAATTTTGTGCATAGGAATAGCAGTTAGGAGTAATAATACTTTGATTTTATTCGTAAACGATTATCAAGAAGGGTGCTTACCTGAAATATTGCAAAAATTAACTTGTTTTAACATGCAATCAAACGTTGGTTACGGGTTAGACGGGCATTGCGAAAATGCAATAAGCATCATTAAAAGTATGGTAAAAACGCAGTGCGACGTTCATTTTATCGCAGGCGGAACACTTACCAACAAAACGGTTATCAGTGAATTTTTAAAAAGCTATCAAGGTGTAATTTGCGCCGATAGCAGTCATATTGCCATGCACGAAACGGGCGCTATTGAAAACGGCGGGCACAAGGTTTTAACTTTGCCTTCTGTTAACGGCAAGCTTGCTGCCGAAGATGTTGAAAGTTGCGTTAAAGGCTATATAGGCGGACAAATGCGCGAGCATACCGTTATGCCGGGCATGGTTTACATATCGCAATCAACAGAGGTTGGTACGGTATATACTCTTAACGAAATAAAAAAGTTAAGCGCAGTTTGTAAAAAATACGGCTTGTATTTTTATATTGACGGGGCAAGAATTTTATATTCGCTTTTTGCAAAAAGCTGCGATTATACGTTGAGCGATATATCTTCTTACTGCGACGTTTTTTATATTGGGGGAACGAAGGCTGGCGCAATGTTTGGCGAGGCACTCGTAATTAATAACGATAGTTTAAAGGCAAATTTCAGAAGCGTTTTAAAGCAAAATGGCGCTTTACTCGCTAAAGGCAGTTTGCTTGGAATTCAATTTGAAGGGTTGTTAGAAAACGAAAATTATAAAAAATACTGTAAAAGTGCGGTAGAAAATTCTAATAGAATAAGAAGCGCACTAAAAGCTAAAAATATAGCGCTTGAGATTGAAAGCGAAGATACTCAAACCTTTGCAATATTTACAAATGAGCAGTATGCTAAGCTTGAAAAACAGTTTAACTTTGGCGAGGTTACTCGCTTAAACGGCAACGTACATGCTAGAATTTGTACGTCGTGGGCTACTTCGGTAGAAAGCGTAAATGCGCTTGAAAAGGCCATCGAAAATCTTTAAAAGCCCGCCTATAAGTTGATTAATAATATATTGGAGATAAAAGAATATGAGTGAATGTACGCACGATTGTTCAACCTGTTCGGCTGATTGCTCGAGCAAAAGCAATGCAAACGATTTAAAATGTAAGCCCAATCGCTTTAGCAAAATTAAAAAGGTAATTGGCGTTGTAAGTGGCAAAGGTGGGGTAGGTAAATCCTCGGTTACCTCTATGCTTGCAGTTTTAATGCAGAGGCGTGGTTATAAGGTTGCCGTTTTAGACGCTGATATTACGGGCCCTTCTATTCCAAAGGCATTCGGCATTAAAGAAAAGGCTACCGCAGACGAAGAGTTTTTATTCCCCGTAATCACAAAAACGGGAATTGAGGTTATGAGTATTAACCTTTTGCTTGAAGACGAAAGTTCGCCCGTGGTTTGGCGTGGCCCCGTTCTTGCCGGCGCGGTTAAGCAGTTTTTTGAAGAGGTTAGTTGGAATGAGGTAGATTATATGTTCGTAGATATGCCTCCCGGAACGGGCGACGTACCTCTTACCGTTTTTCAATCTCTTCCCATTGATGGAATAGTAGTGGTAACAACTCCTCAGGATTTAGTTACGATGGTGGTTGATAAGGCAGTTAAGATGGCACAGCTTATGAAAATTAAGGTGCTTGCTTTGGTTGAAAACATGTCTTATTTCGTATGCCCTAGCTGTAACGAAAAGCATTATATTTTTGGCAAGAGTAAAATAGAGAGCGAAGCAAAGAGATTAAACGTTGAAGCCTACTCGTCTTTACCCATCGATCCCGCGCTTGCTCGCGTTGAAGATAACGGGCTTATAGAGTTATTTGAGGGCGACTATTTACAAACTGTAGTACAAGCAATAGAAAAGTTATAATATGTATAAAAATATCTTCTGCGGTTATAATTTAGGCAGGAGGTATTTTTTTATGGAATTATTAAACAGTAAAACCTATTTAAATCTTGCAAAAGACTACGCAGGCGAGTGTCAGGCTCAAGTGAGGTATAAATTTATTGAGTACGGAGCTCGAAAACAGGGCTACGGATGCTTGGCAGAGGTGGTAGATAAAGTGGTTTATAACGAATTTAACCACGCGCGTATGTTTTACACTTACATTCAAAAGGCAACCAAGGAGCAAATTAACAATATCGAAATTTGTACTGGCTATCCCTTTAAAGAGAAGTGGGATTTAATAGACAATTTACGCCTTGCCGCCGAGGATGAAGAGGAAGAATTTTCACGCATTTACCCCGAGCATAGAGCTATTGCTTTGGAGGAGGGCTTTGAAGACGTTGCCAAGCTTTACGATTTGATAATCGGGGTAGAAAATTGCCATCATAAGCTGTTTAACGATCTTTATACACAACTTTCTACCGGAACTTTATACAAAAAAGAAAAACCGGTTAAGTGGAAGTGCGCAGGCTGCGGTTACGAGCACGAGGGGCTTGAGGCGTTTAAAATTTGCCCTTTGTGTTTAGCTCCGCAAGGTATGGTTATGCTTAAGCTTAAAGATGAATAAGTTGGCCTATAACGCCATTATCACGCTAATTATAAAAAAACACGCATTGAAAATTCTTTGCGTGTTTTTATTTTTATTGATTTTGTTAAGCTGTTTATTTTACCTTTTTTTAGATCTGTAATCGCGGGGAGAAGAGCCAACCCTTTCTTTAAATAGGTTAGAAAAATAATATTCGTCTGAAAAGCCTAAGCGATCGCTTATTTCTTTAATGCGCATATTGGTTGCGACCAACAAATGCTTGGCAATTGCCAATTTTTTATCGAGCAAATACTTGTATGGTGAAGTTCCGAAGTGTTTTTTAAATTCTCTGGTCATTTGCGATTTAGAAACGTTAATTTCTTTTGCGAGTTCCTCAACGGTAATTTTACGGTAAAGGCAATTGTCTAAAGCGTTTTTAACGAGGTTTGCCGTAGTTGAAACCTCGCTGTTATCGGCAATTTGCTTTGCAAGGGTAAGGGTTATTGCAAAAAGCACTTTAGATATTTGCAAGTATACCTTTTCGTTATCGCTGCTCTTTTGTGCTATTTGCAAAAGTTCGTCAAAATACTGCTTGCATCCCGTATTTTTAAAAATTACCTTATCCGAAAGGCCGTAAGCGGCAAAAATATCGCCAAAAACCGAGCTGAAAAAGTTTATCCAAATTTTTTGGTAGGGATTTTTTTTATCCGCTCCGTAATGGTGTTGAGTTCCGGGCTGCAAAAGATAGATGCAATCTTCGTTAACCTCGTACTCTTCGTCGTTGCAAGTTACGTATCCCTTTCCGCTAACGACGTATTCTAAAACGAAGTAGTCAGAGTGCTTTCGCTTAATAAAATAGTGCTTATCGGGATGGGTAATTCCTATAGTTTCAACTACAACCGGATATTTTTTGTTCTGGTCTGTAGTAAACCAAATAAATTCCTCGCCTGAAGTGCTTCCGTATAAAATATTTTTTTTAGGGTCGATTTTTTTATTTTCGTAATGTAACATTTCTATAAATATACCGCTCTTTTCTAAAATAAAATGCTACGAATCCTCATTTTTCGTGCATTATCTTACATTGTGTAATTGCTTAACCATATTATAATATAAGTGTGTGATAATGTCAATGATTAAATTGCTCATCTTTATTTTTAACAAAAAAGTGTGGCAAGAGAGGTAAATATTAACCCTCAAATTAGTTTATTGCACTGATAAAAGGAGAAAATTATGAAAAAAATTACCCTGTTTTTACTCATGGTGGTTTTCGTTTTTGCGCTTTGCATTGGCACGTTAACTGCATGCAAACCAAAAAACGAAGGTGAGAGTGGATCTTTAAATGGGAGCTCTAGCAGTTCGCAATTAAAACCGCCCGCCGATGACGATGACCAAAAAGATGGTGCTTACGAAATACTTGATGAAAGTATTTCTGCCGTACGAATAGGCGACGTTAGAGTACAGCTACTGTCTTCCACTCTCGTTAGAATAGAAAACGAGGGCAGATACGGGTTTGAAGACAGACCGAGCTACATAGTAAGCAACCGTACCGATTGGGGTAGCGTTGAATTTACGGTTGAGGAGAATTCTAACGAGGTTACGGTAGTTACGGCAAATTATACCGTACACGTTCAAAAGGGAAAAACGGCTGAAAGTGCTTATATAACCAACGGCGTGGGCGAAGAACTTTGGGCGTTTGCCGACGCGGGCATGACCGATACTAACGTTTATCTGCCAAGCCCTTCAGATGAGCTTAAGAGCTGGTATTTTACCGATAGTCCTAGAATTATTCCTTCTGAATACGGATATACTCCCACCGACAAGGTAGGCGAGCTTCAAGATTGGGATTTTTCTAACGACCAAACTGATATATTCGTATTTTTACCGCAGGGCAATTACCAACAGTTTTGCACCGATTATACCTCACTTACGGGCGAATCTGAAATGGTAAGCTTGCAAATGCTGGGTTATTGGGATTCTCGCTGGTATGCATACAGCAGTGAAACCGCACTTCAACAAATCAAAGATTACACTGATCGCGGATACAGCATCGACGTTTTAGTAATTGATACCGACTGGCGCAATTCGTACGCAGTTGGTGGCGTTGGTTACGAGATTAACACCGATTTATTCCCCGATATGGCCGGCTTTTTAGAGCAGTGCCACGAATTAGGGGTAAACATTTGTTTTAACGACCACCCAGAACCCGTTAGGGGCACTAACAACGGCCTTAATAAAAGCGAGGTTGAATATCGCAGCAATAACCTTACTTTAATATTATCGCTTGGCCTCGATTATTGGTGGTACGATAGGAACTGGAGCGTGTGCTTAAATTCTTGCGATCCCGATATTTCTGTTTTTGCATTTGGTATGTACGCTTATAATTGGGTAACTACCGAATATTTAGAAAGCATTACCGACCTTGGCGAATATGCTGAGCGTGCTCTTATAATGGGCAACGTAGACGGTTGTTTGCACGGAAAATGGAACTACGCATCAGATATTTCTGCTCACCGTTATGCGATTCAATGGACGGGTGATATCGGCTCTGACACGGCGGCTCTCAGCCAAGAAATTTATGCGGCGGTATTTGGTGGCGCTGAAGTAGGTTTACCGTATATGTCGTCAGATATAGGCGGGCACACCACTGCCGTTACCGATTCGATGTATTCGCGTTGGATTCAGTACGGCGCGCTTTCAACTATATGCCGTGTGCATTGCACTAACTACGATTACTGTGGGCAAGAGGGGCGTATGCCCTGGTTGTTCGGCGAAACTGCCGAAGAGGTTACCAAGGCTTACGTTGGAATGAGATATAGGCTTTTACCCGTTTATTATTCGTTAGCTTATCAAAACTATGAAACGGGATTGCCCATTATGCGCCGCTTAGATATTAATTATCCCGAGTACGTAGAATCGCAAAACAACGATCAATATCTTATTGGCGACTATATTTTAGTTGCTCCAATTACTGAAGGGGCAGGCAATATCGCGGTTAACGAAGATCAGCTTTCGCATAACGGCAAGCAGGGCTTAAAAGCCGAATATTATAACAACGATAATTGGTCGGGAACTCCATCCCGCACTCAAGTTGATAAAAATATCAACTTTAACTGGGGAACGAGCGGACCTTCAGGGGTTGGCGCAGACTATTTCTCCGTTCGTTGGACGGGCGAAATTACTATCGGTAAAAACCCGGCGGCACTCTCTTTCTTTGCAGACGATGCAATTTTAGTTTATTTAGACGGCAAGCTCGTTATCGACGGCTCTGACGTTTACGATAAATATCTTTCTACTGAAGTTCTTGCGGCAAACAGCACTCACACGCTAGAAGTTAAATACGCAGAATTCGGATATAACGCGCACGTTTACATGTACTATATTGAACAACCGGGAGCAGGGCAGTCAATTTGCTATAATTCGCGTTCGGTGTTCATTCCTGAAGGAACTTGGATAGACGTTTGGTCGGGCAAACGTTACGTTGGGCCTAAAACCTATACCGTAACCCATCCGTTAGAAACCTCGCCCATCTTCGTTCGCGAAGGAGCACTTATTCCTCTCGCTCAAAATATGACCAATACCAACGCAAAAGATTGGTCTGAAATGTCGCTTGAGGTTTATCCCTCTAAAAACTATACGGCAAAAGCAACTCTTTACGAAGACGATACCGTTACCGTAGGTTATAAACACGGTCAATCCCGCACGACCGATATCACTATGGAATACAACGAGAGCAAAAAGGCAATCGTGGTAACCATTAACGGCGCAAACGGCTCGTTTGAGGGCGAAAAGGCGTTTAGTGAAAGAACTTGGAATATACGTATTCACAACAATCCCGGTTGGGGTGATTTGAATATGGTTAAATTGAACGGAAAAATGCAGTCTTGCGGGTTTGAAGGCGCAAGCGAAAGCGCAATGCCCTTTGCCTTTACCGGTTCAGCTCGCGACGGCGATATTTACACGTTAAACTTTACCGCAAACGTAAATCAAAAACAAGTAATCGAAATTTATTACGCAAGCTTATTAAGCAGTGAAAAGGCTGCTTTTTACGACGCTACTTCAGTTGCGTTTGATATCGAAAGTGGCGAAACGGGCGATGCTATTGACCTTTCATCCGATCAAATAGTTGATTATATTTCGTTTGGCGATAACAATGCAAATCTTTACACTCAAAAGCCGGGTGCAGATTCGTTGTTTACCTTCCCCACCTCTTACGACGTTGCATGGCGAACCTACGATAATTTCTTCGTTAAAAAATTAGCCGACGGCAGCGATCTTACTAGCGGAATTGCTTCTCAAAAGGATTTCTCGTTTACCATTAAAACTCTCGGTCAAGCTTCTTATTACGTAGTTTACGTAGGCGGAAATATGAGTACCGCTAAATTTACCGTTAGAGATAGAGCGGGCAACGTTCGCACTCTTATGGTGGGTAATATAGATGGCAATTACTTAAAGCGTATTGTAATTTCTTGCCCTACGGGAACTGAAAGTACTCTTTACGTAACCTATTCAATGGTTGCAAGCGAGCCTAACGGAACGGGCACTTTATCAAGCGTAAGCCTTATCGGTGCGTTCGCTTGTTACGAGTTACCCGAGCTTATCGACCGCCCTGATAGCAATATTACCGCGTTTATTCGTTCTTCTACGATGCCCACTCAAAAAGAAAATCTCTCCAATGCAGGAGCAAGCCTTGGCGAGCTCACTATGGATTGGATGCAGTTCGGCGAAGAGGGTTCTATCGGCCACGTTCAAAAAATCAATGCGGATATTATCGAAGAGGTAGTATTCCGTGATCCTAGAGGATTTAGCGATTATCCCATTCAGCTTAGTTATACAGACGGAGCTGAGTTAGGCGCTCACACGGGCACTAGAAAGGGTACTTGCTCGCCTGGTTCAATAACCTTAAAATTTAAGGTTAATCCTCAAGTTAAACACATTATTTTATACACGGGCGCATGGCTTTCTACCAATACGGTAGAGGTTTATACTCAAAAGGGTACTTTGCTTTGCGCTAACCAGTCGTTTAAGGTAGGCGGTATTGCCGAAGCCAGAAAGGTTGTTATAGCTCTTAACGTAACCGAAAAGCAAGATACCGTTATGGTATTAATCCGTTCAACCTTCGAGGGCTCGGGTGGTAACGTAAATATTGCGGGCGTTGCGGTAACGGGAACTTACTCGCAACCTGCAAACGTTCAAGTTGTAAATTCGGCGTGTGACCTCGTTAGCGGAGAGATTGATATAAGCGATGGCGCTATCGATTGGGTACACTTTGGCTCAGGCGATTCAAAATCGGGCGGCGATGCTATCGGTCAACCCGCATATAGCGGTTGGACCACTCACTTTAACGATTACGCGTCGCAGTTAGGCTACGCTGACGGCGCAAGCGGTGCTGCAAGCGGACTCACCAGCGGTATTGCATTCGACTACGCAACCGTTAAAATTAACCTTACTGCTCAAACTACTAAGCTGTTGTTGTATGCTTCCGTATTCGACGCAACTGCCGGAATTTCTATAATAGACGAACAGGGTAGAACTTTGTACGCGGGCGATTTGCATACCGATAGCGACGCTTCTATAGAAAGCTTTTTGGTACAGTTTGATTTAACCGTAAGCCAAAACTCTACAATAACGTTGGTTTATTACAAAGGCGGAAGCGGTAGCGGAAATGCCGGAATCGCGGCTATAGCGTTAAAATAAAAATCATATTTTAAAGGAATTATCGGTTTATAACCGAAAAAATAAAAAGGGGAGTTTTTATGAAAAACATCTTTAAAAAATTTGTAACAGTAGCTTTGATTGCATGTTTAGTACTTACTACGGCTTGTAACGAAAAGCAAAACAACCAAAGCGGCGATGAAGGCGAACCCCAGGTTACCTATACGCTCAGTCAAACCGAAGCGCAGTTAACCGAAGAGCAAACCCTTCAACTTGAAGTAAGCGCAAACCCCGCTCAAGAACAAATGAACGTTGAATGGGCTACTTCAAACGAAGAAGTTGCTACCGTTGAAAACGGTTTAGTAACCGCTATTAAGGCTGGTAGCGCAAACGTAACCGCTACCGTTGACGGCAACGTATTAACCTGTGCAATTACAGTTGAAGCTAAACCTATAGTTTATCAATATGCTCTTAACTTCAATTCTTTCTCTATCGAAGAGGAACAAACTAAACAGCTCATCGTTGCAGTTGACCCCGAAAAAGAAATAGAAGTTGAATGGACCTCTAACGCTCAAGACGTAGCAACCGTTGACGCTACCGGTTTAGTAACAGCCGTTGCTCCCGGAACTGCTCAAATTACCGCTACTGTTGACGGAAACCAACTCGTTTGCGAGGTTGAAGTTACCGCTAAACCCATCGTTTACGAATACACCTTAAGTAGCAGCGCAATCGAGCTTACTCTCGGTGCAGAAGCTGATCTTACCGTAACCGTTGCTCCCGAAAAAGCATTCGTTGCTAACTACACTTCAGAAAACGAAGGCGTTGCAATGGTAGACGCAAACGGCAAAATTAAGGCTGTTGGCGTTGGCGAAACCAAAATTATGGTTGAAGTTGACGATAAAACTTTATACTGCTCTATTAACGTAACCTCTCCCGTTGTAGCAACTGCGTTAAGAACTGATGGCGAAGGTATGAACGTTGATATGGATACCGTAGGAGGCGAACTCGATACTCTTTATTGGGAACACTACCAAGGCGATAGCATCGACTGTATGTTAAATGCTGAAGATTTAGTTACTTCAAATAATATCGAAACCTACACTAACGGATTTTATGATTTTAAAGTTGGATTTGGTTGGAATAACGGTTCTAATATCACTCAATGGGGTGGCGGAAACCACAATGGCCGTCACACCACTCCCGGTCAGGCTTGCACTATCGAAGCAACCCTTAAGGTAAATGAAAACGTTAAAAAAGTTTTAGTTTACGTAGGAGCTTGGCGTGCTACCAATACTACCGCATTATATTACAACGGCGTTCAAATTGCAGCTGCTGAACCTTTCACCGCAGGCGATGCATCTTTAGGCTATCAAATCGCGTTTGATATCAACGCAAGCGAAGAAGTTAACTTAACTTTAAAAACCACCGCTTCTGACGTTGGCGAAAACGGTAACGTTTCTATGGTTGCTATTATTATGTTAGGTAAAGCACAAAACACCGCAACCACTTCTTTAAGCGTAACTAAAACCGCTCTTACCGATAAAGCAAACGTTATTAACCTTACCGAAAAAGGAACTACCGACTGGTTCTATCTCAACTATGAACATCAAACTGATGAAATGGCAAACGGAACTGCAATCGATACCTCTTCTTTAAAGGTTGAAGGAAATGGATTTGGTTGGGATTATTTAAGCCAATTCGTTTGGTCAAACGGTACTACTAACGTTAATAACCTCGTTGATAACGATATAGGCGATAACGCCGTTGGAACGAATAACTTTAAATACGGCGCATACGTTCTTATCAACGTTAAGGTTACCGCTCAAACCAAAAACGTAGTTTACTACGTATCCGGTTGGTCAAGCACTTACAATGCAAGAATTATAGATGCTAAGGGTAACACCTTATATCATGAACAAATTGCTGAAAACAACGGCGGAACTCAGGCGTTCGCTCTTGATTTTGCAGTAAATGCAACCGCTGACGATACTTTAACCTTTATCGTTTACAGACCTAGCGGAGCTAACTGTGGTATTGCTGCAGTTGCAGTAAACTAATTAAATAGAAAATTAGCTGTAAAAGCCGTTGCTTTATGCAACGGCTTTTTATGTGTAAAAAAATTTCAAATGGGCGATAATCGCGTTATAGGCCAACGTTTTAGCAAAAATGATATTAAATTTTTACTGTTTTTTTGCTGTGGTGTAAAAAAGGAAAACTATTTGCCCTTAAACGACGTTTGGTGTTTTTTACACGGATATAGTTATATTAATAATAATTTTATAATAATAAACATAATTCTTGCGTTTTTTTTGCATACGTGATATAATAAAGTGTAAATATAATGCCTTAATATAAGTTTTTTTAGGTTTTTACAAAAAAAACGGCGCACAATAATAGTTGATAAATGATGTTTTTAGATTTTTTCAATAAAATTATTAATAAAATAAAGGGTGTTTCAACGCGCTCTCAAAACACAAAAAAGCTCGGCCTTGCACTCGGTAGCGGTGGAGCAAAAGGAATGGCGCATATCGGCGCTTTGCGAGCCTTTGAAGAAGAAGGTATTAAATTTAACGTGATTAGCGGATGCAGTATCGGTTCTATTATTGGCGGAATGTACGCTTCAGGCTTTTCGTGGGCTTCTATCGTGGCCTATTTAAAGGAGTTAAATATTACCGATCCTCAAACGCTTATTAAATATAAATTATCCGGTGTAACTACTCATAGGGTAATTGATAGAATTTTGGGCGGTGCGAATATTGAAGATTTTCCTCTTCCGTACGGTGCGGTTGCTACCAATTTGCAAACGGGCGAGCAGGTTGATTTTACGCGCGGTAACGCGGCGCTTGCAATGTGTGCTTCTTCTGCTATACCTCCGCTCTTTAAACCGTTTATCATAGGCGATGAAAGTTACGTAGACGGTGCTTACGTAAATAACGTGCCCGCAGATCTTGCAAAGCGATTGGGTGCAGACGTGGTGATAGGTATTAATCTTTCGGTAGAAAAGCCTACTAACGAGGGAATTTTATCTATATTAGACGATAAGTATAAAGGTCACGGCGTAAATTATTGCGATAGGTCAAAAGCGGGATTTTTAAACAGCGATCTTATGATTTGCCCAAATTTAACTCAATTTACTTCGGCTTCAGTTTCTCATCGCGCCCTTTTACAGATGGAAGATATAGGATACGAAGAAACTAAACGCCGCATGCCTGAAATAAAAAAATTGCTAAAAAAACGTAAAATAATTGCGAGGTAAGCTATGAAGCTCGTTAAAGCCGGAGAATCACACGGAAAGCAGATGGTAGGTATTTTAGCCAACGTGCCCGCGGGAATTACGGTAGAAAAAAAATTTTTAAATAATTTATTAAAAGAGCGCTCTATAGCTCTTGGTAGGAGTGAACGCCAAACGTTTGAAAGGGATAAAATAGACCTTTTAACAGGGGTGCGCGGTGGCGTTACTATTGGAAATAACGTTGCCTTTGCGGTTAAAAACGCAGCTTACGATAAAAACATAATGGGCAATTTTGAGTGCGATGAAGAGGCTGGTCTTATGCTAAATCTTCGCCCCGGCCACGCAGATTTTGGCGGATTGGAGCGTACCGGTTTTTGTGATGCGCGTAGCGTAGCAGAGGGCGCTTCTGCAAGAAGTACTTGCATCGATGCATTAGCGGGCGGAATTGCCATTCAAATGCTAAAAATGCTTGAAATTGAAGTGGTTGCGTTCGTTCGCTCTTTTGGTGATATTTTAGATGAAAAAAATTACTCGTTTAACGAACTAACCGCAATAAAAGCACCTGCTTTTACCTTAAATAAAAATTTTGCTTTAAAATGCAAACAAAAAATTAACGAGGCAAAATTACAGGGCAACAGCCTTGGCGGAACGGTTGAAATTTGGGTAAAAGCAATTAAACCGGGTTTTGGTAGTTACGTTGCCGAAAAACGCGTTAATAGCGTTATAGCCCAGCTTATTATGCAGCTGCAAGCTGTTAAAGGCCTTTATTTTGGCGAAAACCCCTTTGCGTTTAACGGTGGTGGCGTTGAATACGTTGGAAGTTTATCTTTAAGCAAAAGTGGGAAAATTATTCCTCAAAATTCTTTAGCCGGCGGAATAAACGGCGGAATGACAGACGGCGACGTTATAAAAATTACGGTTGCTGTTAAACCTATTCCCACAACTCAAGCGGGTGTAAAAAGTGTGAATTATAAAACCGGGGATAGTTGCATATCTGAGAAGGTGCGCTCTGATACGACTGCAGTTTTTGCTCTTTGCCCGGTAATAAAGGGTACTGTTGCGCTTGCATTGAGCGAGTGTATTTGCGAAAGATTGGGGTGCGACAATATGCAGGCAATTATTAAAAGGTACGAAAATTTATGATGCAAGTACTGCCAAAGCAGAGTTTACACGGCGTTCTAAGTGTTGATGGAGATAAGTCTGTTACCATTCGCGCAATAATTTTTGCATTAGTCGCAAAAGAATGCGTAACTATCGATAACGCACTTATAGGCGGAGATTCGCTTGCTGCAATTAAGTGTATAATAAAGCTCGGTGCTACGGTCAACATAAACGGAAATAGCATTACCGTTATTCCTCCGTTGGCTATAAAAAGCGGTGCTAAGCTCGATTGCGAAAACAGCGCTACTCTTGCAAGGCTTTTAATTGGGCTTTGTTCGGGGCTAAACATAAGCGTTACCGTTAGCGGTGATAAAAGCCTTTTAAAAAGGCCGATGGATAGGGTGTGCGAGCCCTTGAGAAAACGAGGGGCCGTCATTAGTGATAATAACGGAAGATTACCCGTTAAAATTTACCCTGCCAAGCTTAATGAATTTGAATATTTTATGCCTAACGACAGCGCGCAGGTTAAGAGTGCAATTTTGCTTTCAGGGCTTTCAAGTGGCAAAAAAACAATCGTTTACGAGCGAAACCATTCGCGCAATCATACCGAAAAGATGCTCGCGTATATGGGAGCTAACATTGTTGTTGAAGATAAAAAAATTACTCTTTTAAAAAGCGAGCTTAACGGGTGCAATATTGCAGTGCCAGCCGATCCCTCTTCTGCTTATTATTATCTTGCAATGGGACTTATGCTTGGCGAGATTACCGTAAAAAACCTTTTGCTTTGCAAATTGCGCGCAGGTTTTTTAAGCGTTTTGCATCAGGCAGGGGGTAAATTTTGCGTAGAAAATGCTGTTGAAAAGGATGGCTTTTTAAGGGGAGATATTACCGCTTATAAGAGTAAAATAGGCTTTTTTACCGTTTATGAGGAGCAATTGGCCTCTTTAATAGACGAAGTGCCCCTTTTAGCGTTAATTGCCGCTAAAAACGGCGGATGTAAAATTTTAGGGGGAGCAGAGCTACGCGTTAAAGAGAGCGATAGGTTAGAGCAAACACGCAAGCTTGTTGAGCTTTTGGGCGGAAAATGCTCGATTGAAAAAGACTGCTTAATTGTTGAGCCCGGTGAAGATAAATATTTTGAATACTGCAGTGAAGATCACAGAATGTTGTTAACCTCCTTCGTGGCAGCCGTTTGCGGAGTTGGAGCAAAAATCGAAGGGCAAGATGCTGCATTTATTTCGTTTCCGTCGGTATATAAAAATTATTACAATATGCAACTTGGGCTTATTGGAAGCGACGTAAGCAAAAGCGGTTCGGGGCGCTTTCATAAGTTTATTTTAAACGAGCTTGGCGTACGAAATTTTACTTACGAATGCAGAAGCGTTAACGATGAACAAATGAGCGACGCGTTGCAAAAGTGGGGCTATAAGTCGATTAACGTAACTGTTCCTTACAAAAACAAGGCTATTTTATCTAATTTTAAAGTAAGTAATGAGGTTGAAGAATGCTCTTCAACGAACTTTATTTATAATTCTACTTGCTATAATACCGATGGTATTGGGTTAATTTACGCTCTTAATTATGCGGGCGTTTGGGTTAAAAATAAAAGCATTCTCGTTTGCGGAACGGGCGGAGCAGGTAGGGCAATTGCCTGCGCTTTAAGCAAAGCAGGCGCAAACGTTTACGTTGCAAACCGTACGAAAAAAACAGCTGAAGATTTTTGCAACGGTAAAAAGGGTAAAATATCTTTAGATGGTGGAAAAGCTTGCCAAATAATCGTAAATGCAACCACAAATTCTTCTTTTGATCTTATTACTGAAGAACAGCTTTGCGGTGCTCAAGCTGCAATTGATATAAATTACGGCAAGCCCAGCGAGTTTTTAAACGCATTTAAAAAGATTGGAGGCAATAAAATTTTGCTCGATGGATATCCAATGCTGTTTTTTCAAGCATATATTTGCGATTGTTTGCTTTTAAATTGCAAACCGGAACAAAAGCAGGCGTTTGAATTGTATGAAAAATATAAGGTGAAATATGAAAATTGAAATTATTTTTGGCGTTAATATGGGTGCTTTAGGCACGCGAGAGCCCGAAAAATACGGGGAGAGTAGTTTGCAACAAATTTGCAATCAAATTACTGAAAAATATAAAAATAAGCATCAAATCACCTTTTTTCAAAGTGATATAGAGGGCGAAATTTGCAGTCGAATTTTTTCAAACGACTGTGAAGCAATCGTTATAAATGCAGGCGCTTATACTCATTACAGTATTGCAATTCGCGATGCTATAGCCGGTTGCAATAAGAGGGTTATAGAGGTGCATCAAACCAATCTTTTTGCCCGCGAGCAGTTTCGTCAAGTAAGCGTAATTGCACCCGTATGCGAGGGTACTATTTGTGGCTTTGGCGAAAAGGTTTATTCGGCTGCTATAGAGTGTTTAACGGTATGAATATAGTTCTTATAGGAATGAGCGGAAGCGGAAAAAGTACCTTTGGCTCGTTCGTTGCAAATTTAATGAAAGTGCCGTTTATCGACACCGACGCCAACATTTCTGAAAAATTTGGAGATATAAACCTTATTTTTAATAGCGGTGGCGAAAAGTTTTTTCGCGAGGTAGAGCAGCTTGAGTGCATAAGTGCAGCTAAGCAAAAAGACTGCGTTATCGCAACGGGCGGCGGTGTGGTTTTAAACCCCGTTGCCATGACGGCGTTAAAAAAAACGGGGCTTATAGTTTATCTTAATCTAACTGCTGATAACTTATACGATAGGCTAAAAGACGGATACGAGCGCCCGTTGCTATCTGGCGATAATTTGCTTGAAAAGATACGAGAGATGCATCAAAGAAGAAAAGGGCTGTATTTAGGCTACGCCGATATAATTTTAGATCCCGTTGGAATAGAGCAAAGCCGAAATTTAACTAAAAGCCCGCTTGCTGACAGGTTGGGAGCACTTTACGTTGAGCTCGTTAGCGCGTTTGAACGCAAAATTTACACGAAAAAATAATTTTTACAAATATAAAAGAGTAAGCAGGAGTATTTATGCTTGAACTTAAAAAGGTCACAAAAGTTTACGAAACTAATCCGCAGGCCAAGGTAACGGCTCTTTCAGAGGTTAGCATAGCCTTTAGAAGGTGTGAATTTGTTTCCGTTTTAGGCCCGTCGGGTTGCGGAAAAACTACAATGCTCAATATTATAGGGGGGCTCGACCGTTATACCTCCGGTGAAACGGTTGTAGACGGCAAGTCTACCTTGCTTTTTACCGATAGAGATTGGGATACCTACCGCAATCACAAAATAGGCTTCGTATTTCAAAGCTATAACCTAATTACCCATCAAAGCGTGCTTGCAAACGTAGAGCTTGCGTTAACACTTTCGGGTGTTTCTGCAATCGAGCGCAAAAGACTTGCTATGAAGGCTCTTGAAAGGGTGGGGCTTGCTAACCATTTGCATAAAAAGCCAAACGAGCTTTCGGGTGGCGAAATGCAAAGGGTTGCTATTGCGCGCGCAATAGTTAACAATCCCGAAATAATACTTGCCGATGAGCCTACCGGCGCGTTAGACAGTAAAACGAGCGTTCAGATAATGGACCTTTTAAAAGAAATATCTAACGACCGTTTGGTTATAATGGTTACGCATAACGACCAATTGGCAAGCGCTTACTCTACTAGAATTATTAAGCTTTTAGATAGTAAGGTTGTTTACGATTCTCGCCCGTACGTTCCCGGTACAGAGGATGAAAAGTCTGCCTATAAGTCGATTAACGGCACAAATGGCGGTAAAAAGACAAAAAGAGGTAATAAGAATAAACAGCAAAGCGGCAATGAAAAGGAACACACCTCTATGAGCTTTGGCGTAGCACTTACCCTCTCGCTTAAAAACCTGCTTACAAAAAAAGCAAGAACCACGCTCATGTCTGTTGCCAGCTCGATAGGTATAGTTGGCCTTGCTCTCGTTTTGGCTTTATTTAACGGGCTTAACGTGTTTTTAGATAAGGTTCAATACGACACGCTTTCTGCTTATCCGATGTACGTAACAACTTCTACGACCGAAGATATTACCGAATATATCAGCATATTAACCGATGGATCTAATTATATTTCAGATCCAAATATGAAGGATAAGATTTTTATCAGTCACTTAAAAACAAAGCTCAACAGCGCGGTAATTAAAAACAAAATTACTCCCGCATATCAAAAATACGTAGAGAATGCGCCTCAAGAATACGTACGTGGCATTACTTACAGCTACGGCACGAGCATGAATATCTTTAAAAAGAAGGTGGTTTTCGATACTTCTGCTTATAACTTAACGTCAGTTCCCAATTCGATTATTGCAGAATACGCAAAGGTTTCTACCGGGGGATATTTTAAAGAAATCGTTGGTGATAAAGACTTTATTTTAAGTCAGTACGACCTCGTTGCCGGCAAATACCCCGAAGAATATAACGAGCTCGTTCTCGTTTTAGATAAAAACAACAGAATTACAGATACGATGCTGGTTGCCTTCCTTATGGATATTAACGCAACTCAAAAGGATGAAGAGGGCAACTTTATAGTAAATTCATACAGTTACGATACCTTCTTAGGCGAACTTAATCCCGACGGCACGAGAAAAGAAAGTAATTACGGTACTTTTACTTTGGCTTTAAACGACGGGCTTTACGTTGAAAACAGCGAAGGGTATTTCGAGCAAAAGTATTGCTCTATGCAAGCCGAGCTTGCAGGCACTTACGGCGACTCTATGGCGTCTCGTATAGTGAGCGAGCTTAAGGGGCTTGGTGTTTCTCTTCCCAATTGCTACAGTGGCTCGCCAAAAGCTACGGTTGATTTAAAAATCGTGGGAATTTTAAGGCTTAACGAATCTACCACTACTGGCGCATTGGGTGCTTATCCTATCGGATATACCTCTGCGCTAACGGAGTTTGCACGCAAGCAGGCTGCTCAATCTAACGTCGTTGCCGCTCAAAAGGAGCAATATCAATATCTTACCGACGGAGATGAAAGCACCGTTTGTAAAAACGTTTTACTCAAAACCAACGGAACAACAAATTCAAATATTACCTCTGAAAGCGGTTATACCTCTGCGCTTAAAACGCTCGGTTATGCCGAAATCCCAACCAGAATAGATTTTTACGCCACCTCTTTCGAGGGTAAAATGGCGCTTAAGGAATATCTTGCTAAATTTAACGATTTATCTACCACAGCAGAAGAGGATAAGGTTTACGTTACCGATATGGTAAGTGCGATAATAGACGTTTTAAAAACATTTATCGATACCATCACTTACATTTTAATAGCGTTAACCGGTATTTCTTTAGTTGTTGCAGCCATAATGATTGCAATTATTACCTACGTTTCTGTAATTGAGCGCACGCGCGAGATAGGTATTTTGCGCTCAATTGGTGCGCGTAAAATAGACGTAATGAGCGTGTTTAATGCAGAAACGATTATTATCGGGGTATTTTCGGGATTGCTCGGAATACTGTTTGCCGTACTGTTACAGTTGCCCTTAAATGCGTTGTTGTTTAACTATACGGGCATTTCGTCGCTTGCCGTTTTATCTCCCGTTCACGGTTTAGTTTTGGTTATAGTTTCGGTTATCGTTACTCTGCTTTCGGGTATGATTCCCGCGCTTATGGCATCCAAACGCGATCCTGTAAAAGCATTAAGGTCTGAATAAAAATAATTGAGCAATGTTATAATTTGGGTTTGTCGCTGAGAGGGTTTAATGAATTTAATATGGCGTTTACGTTTGTAAGTTTGCGTTCTATTTAAGGAGAATAAACTATGAAAAGAAGAATAGGCTGGCTATTAGCAGCGCTTTTAATCGCTTTTATATTTAGCTTTGGCGGGTGCGCAAATCAAGGATTTAGCGGCGACCAATCTTCAAGCGCAAACGTTAGCTCGCATTATTATTCAGATAGCGTAAATAGCGGTTTGCAAGGAGGGGAAAGTGATGGCGAGGGATACCCGGTGTTTGATTTTTCTACCATACCCGAGTATTTAACCAGTGCAGTTTATGTAGTAAACGGCAATCAGCCTTACTTTTTACCTGATGAATATACTACTCAATCATACGAATATTATACCCCGCTTGACGATTTTGGCAGGTGCGGTAAAGCGGTTGCGTGTATTGGTCAAGATATTATGCCGGAGGGGGAAAGGGAAAGTATAAGCTCGGTAATTCCCACCGGCTGGCATATTTATTACGACGCACAGGGCAATAAACAAAACTTTTACGAAAGAGCTCACCTTATTGCCTTTCAGTTGGCTGGCGAAAATGCAAATCCGCTAAATTTAATTTCGGGTACGTTTACCTTAAATTCGCTTATGCAAGAATACGAAGAAGAGGTTGCGGCTTACGTTAAAGCCACCGATAATCACGTTTTATATAGGGTTACCCCAATTTTTGAATATGATAATTTGTTGGCAAGTGGAGTTTTAATGGAAGCTCTTTCTATGGAGGACGGAGGCGAGGGAATTTGCTTTAACGTTTATATTTATAACGTGCAACCCGATTACGAAATTGATTACGCTACCGGTTATTTTGAAATTAGTGAAGACGCGCTGGAAAACTACGCCACATACGTTTTAAATACTAACAGCAAAAAGTTTCATTATCCCGATTGCTCAAGCGTTTTAGATATGAAGCAGTCGAATAAGGTTTACACCACGAAAACGCGCGAGGAGATTGTTAAAGATGGATATTCTCCCTGCGGAAAATGTAAGCCTTAACCCTTTTAAGCATTCTTACGTGGAATGCTTTTTTTTGTGCAAAAAGTGCGTTAATCGACTTATAGCGCCACTTTTTTTCTTTTATTTGGTAAAAAAATGCATATGTTTTATGCGATAAACGTTTGGAAAACCGCATAATTGCAAAAATGGTGCAAAACGTTTGAAAAAAGTATAAATATATGATATAATATATACACTCAGCGCGCGTGCGCGCTAACTAAGGAGGAATTTACTTAATGTTACCATATCCTATTTTAGAACTTGGCGACGTAAAAATTTATATGTACGGTCTTATGATCGCAATAGGTATTTTGTGTTGCTTTTTAGTGCTCTTTGAGTACAGTAAAAGAATGAACATTCCCGGCAAATACGTTGATTTTTGTTTTTATAACGGCATCGTATCAATCGTAATCGGCTTTTTAGGCTCGGCGGTTTGGCAGGGCTTGTTCAACTATATCGACGATATAAAAAACGGCAGAGAGGCAGTTTTTTCGTTAGATGGCGGAATAACGGCAATTGGCGGTTTAGTTTCGGGCGCGCTGTGTTTTATCGTGCTTTCACTCGTTTTCAAAAAACGTTATCCGTTTAACATAACCAAAATCGTTAAGGTTGCACCTTGCTGTATGGCGGTTGCTCACGGCTTTGGTCGTTTAGGTTGTTTATTTGCAGGCTGTTGCCACGGCGAGTATTTGGGTAGCGAATACGTATTTGGCGGAGTTAAAATGCTCGGCACGTTAAACGGGGTAGATACGTGGGGATATTACGTACCCACTCAACTATACGAGGCACTCGTTTTATTTGCTATTTTTGCAGTAATTACCTATTTGGGGCTTAAAAAGAATTTTCATTACGGCTTCGTAATTTATATGGTAAGCTATGGAATATGGCGTTTCTTTATCGAATTTTTCCGTGCAGACTACCGCGGATCTTTCGTAGGCTCTCTCTCTCCTTCGCAAACGCAATCGCTAATAATAATAGCCCTTGCAATTCCCGCATTCTTTATTCTTCGCTACTTTAAGAAAAAGATGGATGCAGCAGAGGGAGGCAGTAAAAATCAGCAGCCAACTGAAGCTGAAAGTGCCGACAGCGCTGAAGCTTAAGGCTGGGTATATCTTTTAGGAGGTGTAAAGTTGTGTCTGTAAAGGCTAAAAAATCAAATGCAATAGCATTTTTTGCTATAATAGTAGCACTATCAATAGTTTTTGGGCTCGTTGCTACCTTTATTGCTCATTCGCAAATAGTGGCCGATGATTCTGCAATAAAAGTGTTAAAGGCAATCGGAATAGGTTTTTGCACGGTATTTTTTACCATTGCGCTGGGTTTTGGCTGCGTTGCTGCACTTTTAAACCGCAAGCCTTTATTAATAGTTGCTCTTATTGCAGCTTATTTTGCAATAATCTTGCTAATGGTAGTTTGTTCTGTAATTTTTTGGGCAATTATATTGGTGGCAATAGCAATTCCCGCCCTTATTTTAATGTTATCTTTAGTAATTTACAAAGATAAGCTAGGCCTTGCTTTTGATAACGAGCAACCCGATTATAAGGATTATAAAACCAGAAAAGCAGAAAAAGACGCAGCCGAGGCTGTATCTGAGTCTGAAGAACTTCCCGAAATTAAATCTTTTAAAGATTAACGGGTGAAAAATAATATTAAATACAGATATAAATTCGGCTGCATAGGCAGTTGGATTTTGCGCGTTTTTAGCGGTAATAAAACGCAATAATTTTTCGGTACTTTTAAAAAAGGAACAAAGGAGAAATTATGAAAAGCGTAAACCAAAAACGTAATTTAACCCTTTTAACCGATCTTTATCAGTTGACTATGATGAACGGTTATTATTTAAAGGGCAGGCATGAGCAAGTTGCAGTTTTCGATTTATTTTTTAGGCAAAATAAGTTAATAACCTATTCGCTCGCAGCAGGGCTTGAGCAAGCTATAGATTATATTTTAAATTTGAGCTTCGGCGAAGAAGAAATAGCTTATTTGCGTTCGCTTAATTTGTTTGACGAGGGGTTTTTAAAATACCTTTCTACAATGAAGTTTACGGGGGATATTTATGCTATTCCCGAGGGTACGGTCGTTTTTCCCGGTGAACCGATTTTAACGGTACGTGCTCCCATAATTCAAGCACAGCTTATCGAAACGGCACTTTTAAATATAGTTAATCACCAAACGCTTATAGCGTCAAAGGCGGCAAAGGTTTGCCATGCTGCGCAGGGCGGAAGCGTTATGGAATTTGGGCTTCGTAGGGCTCAAGCACCCGATGCGGGATTATACGGCGCGCGCGCTTCTATCATAGGTGGATGTACGTCAACTTCAAACGTGCTTGCAGGTCAGCTTTTTGACGTAAAGGTGGCAGGAACTCACGCGCATAGCTGGGTAATGAACTTTCCGTCAGAATACGAAGCTTTTAAGGCTTATGCTCAAATTTATCCGCAAGCGACTATGCTTTTGGTAGATACTTACAATACCTTAAAAAGCGGCGTACCCAACGCCATCAAGGTGTTTGACGAATTAAAGGCTCAAGGCTACAAACCACTTGGAATAAGGCTTGATTCGGGCGATTTGGCTTATCTTTCAAAGCAGGCTCGCAAAATGCTCGATAAAGCAGGCTACCCCGATACTATTATTTGCGCTTCGGGCGATTTAGATGAAAATTCAATTAGTTCATTAAAGGCGCAGGGCGCAAAAATTGATTTATGGGGTGTTGGAACTAAGCTTATAACTAGTGAAGATATGCCCGCGCTCGGCGGTGTTTATAAGCTTTCGGCAATGATTGAAGAAGACGGAAGCATAACTCCCAAAATTAAGCTCTCTGATAACAGTGCAAAAATTACCAATCCTGGATTTAAAACGGTATACAGAGTGTATGTCAACGGCATGGCAGAGGCAGATTTAATTGCCTTAAGGGGCGAAAAAATCGATACGAGTGGTCCGCTTACGTTATATCATCCGTTAGAAAGATGGAAGAGTATTACCTTTGAAAATTATACTATAAAAGAGCTCACTGTAAAAGTGGTAGAAAATGGTAAAGTGTGCTATGATATGCCTGCGCTTAAACAAATTGCAGAGTATTCTAAGGCCGATCTTGCAACCTTTTGGGAAGAATATATACGAAACGACTATCCTCATATTTTTAAGGTTGACCTTTCAGATGGGCTTTACGCGCTTAAAACTGATATGATTAAAAAGATTAGGGGGTAAGCTTTTGATTTTTGATAAAACAAAAAAAATAAAGCTTGAGCTTGATGAAAAATCAGCTCGCATCCTTGAGCTCGAACGGGATAATTTAGATTTAAAAAATAGGCTCGAGCAGGCTGAAATAAAAAATGCCGAGCTTAAACGCGAGCTTGAATCATTGCGTGAAAAAAGTAACCAGCTTGAGCAAGAAGTGGGGCTATATGCTCGTAAAACGGAAGTTTTACAAGAAGAAGCAGATAAAATTCTTTTAAACGCAAAAGAAAAAGCTAAACAAATTGAAGATCAAGCAGTGCAACTTTACAGGGCAGAAATCAATCGCCTGCGCGACTTTATAGCGCGTTATCAGGCAAATTTGCCCGAACCTAAACAGCGTACGCCCGAAAGTAAAAAGAGGGCTGCGCTTTGCGCGCTTTTAGCTGAAATTTTAAACGATTGCCTAACGGTTAGTGATCTTGGCGAGGGCGCTCAATTATTACAAAAATTAAGCGATGCAATGGGTGGCGGAGCTAGTAGCGAGGGAACGTTTAATCTCGAAGAGGTTTTAAACCCCGCTGGCGATTTAGATCTTGCGGCCTTGTGTAAAGAGCTTGGAGTTATGGAATAATGTGGTATATAGTTTTATTTGCTTTAACGCTTGTTCTCGATCAGGTTACTAAAGTAATAGTTGACAAGAACGACGTTTACGTTACCGTTATCGAGGGCGTTTTAAATATTAACATCAGTTATAATAAAGGAGCTTCGTTCTCATTTTTAGCAGACGTTAGCTGGGCGCAAACGTTTTTTATCGTGCTTACTTGTGTGGTTCTTATCGGCGGTTTGTTCTTTGTTATTAAGTATAAACCTAAAGGAAAATGGCTCAACTGCTCTATTGCGCTAATGTTTTCGGGTACGATTGGCAATTTTATAGATAGATTGGCATTCGGCTACGTTCGCGATTTTATCGACGTTCCATTTTTTGCTAACTTTAACGTTGCCGATTGCTGTCTTTGTATTGGTGCGTTTATGTTAATTTTTTACATTATGTTTTTAGATCATGATGCTATAATTAAGCGTGGTAAAAAGACGGAGAAGGGAGATCAATGAGCTCCTACGTTACGCAAAGCTCGGGCGAAAGATTAGACGTTTATCTCGCTTCGGTTACAGGTAATTCCCGCTCTCACGTAAAAAAATTGGCTGATGACGGATTTATTACCGTTAACGGAAAAATTGCAAAATGTAAGCAGTTGCTTAAGGAGGGCGACGTTATCGAGGTTACCGAAAGACCGCTAGAGCAGCTTGAGGTTAAGCCGGTTAATATTCCTTTAGATATCGTTTATCAAGACGGGGACTTGGCCGTTATTAATAAACAGCAAGGGCTTACCGTGCACGCTGGTAGCGGTACTGACGAAAATACTTTGGTAAATGCTCTTTTGTATTCGCTCGATAGTTTGAGTGGTATAAACGGAGTTATTCGCCCCGGTATCGTTCATAGAATAGATAAAGACACTTCGGGCTTGTTGGTAGTAGCAAAAAACGATAGGGCGCATCTGTCGCTTGCCGAGCAAATAGAGAAAAAGACATGTAAGAGAGTGTATTTGGCACTTTTAAGCGGTAATTTAAAACAGGATAGCGGCAGGGTAGATACTCATATAGATCGTTCGCCTAAAGATAGAACGGCATTTTGCGTTTGTTCAAAAAATAAGGGTAGGCAGGCTATTACCGATTATAAAGTGGTTAAAAGGTACGAGGGATATACCCTTTGCGAGTTTTCGCTTTTAACCGGGCGCACCCATCAAATAAGGGTTCACAGTAAGCATTTAGGATGCCCCGTTGTGGGAGATAAGGTTTACGGTCATAAGCGTTGTGCGTTTAAGCTAAACGGGCAACTGTTGCACGCCTATAAGCTTACGTTTATTCATCCAACGAGCAATGAAGAGGTAACGTTTACCTGTGATTTGCCCGATTATTTTAAAGACGTTTTGGCACAACTTAAAGAAGTATAAAGATAAACTCAAATTTAAAAAATAGGGCTATAAGCCCGTTAACGCATAATAGATATAAATTAAAGGTGTTTAATTATGGAAGTTATTGAAGCTAAAAATTTTATTGAAGACATTATTAACGAAGAGCTTTCAGAAGGAAAGGTTACAGAGGTTCACACTCGCTTTCCTCCAGAGCCTAACGGATATTTGCATATCGGCCATGCAAAGTCGCTTTGCTTAAATTTTGGCACGGCTAAAAAGTACGGCGGAAAATGTAATTTGTTTTTTGACGATACCAATCCCTCTAAAGAAAAAACCGAATTCGTTGACGCTATAAAGGCTGATATTGAGTGGTTGGGATTTAAATGGTTTGAAATGCATTACGCTTCAGACTTTTTTGAAGATATCTATAATCTTGCCGTAAAGCTCATCAAAGAAGGAAAGGCATACGTTTGTGATCTTACCGCCGATCAAATTCGCGAATCACGCGGTACGTTAACTCAACCGGGCGTTGAAAGTCCGTTCAGAAACAGAAGCGTTGAAGAAAATCTCGCCTTATTTGAAGGAATGAAAGAGGGTAAGTTTGCCGATGGCGAAAAGGTTTTAAGGGCAAAAATAGATATGGCTTCGCCTAATATGAACATGCGCGATCCCGTAATTTATAGAGTATTAAAGGCAACCCATCACCGCACGGGCGATAAGTGGTGCATTTATCCAATGTACGATTTTGCGCACCCCCTTTGCGATTCTATGCAAGGCGTTACTCACTCGTTATGCACTTTAGAGTTTGAAGATCACCGCCCGCTTTATAATTGGGTAGTTGAAAATACGGGAGTAGAGCATAAACCTCGCCAAATTGAGTTTGCTCGTTTAAATATTGCAAACACGGTAATGAGTAAGCGTTATTTAAAAAAGTTAGTTGAAGATGGAACTGTTTCTGGCTGGGATGATCCACGCATGCCTACTTTAACTGGCTTACGTGCGCGCGGTATTCCTGCAGAGGCTCTTAAAAACTTCTGTGAGGCAGTTGGCGTTGCAAAGGCTAATTCAGAAATAGAAAACGGATATTTAGAACATTTTGTTCGTGATTATCTAAATACTAATGCAGAAAGGGCAATGGCAGTTATCGATCCTATTAAAGTGGTGATCGAAAACTACGAGGGCGATGGCGAGTATATAGATTTTGATACCAAACCTCAACAGGAAAATAGCCCAAAGCGTAAAATTGCATTTTCTAAAGAAATTTATATTTCGGCTGAAGATTTTTCTGATAATCCCCCTCCTAAATTTTTCAGGCTTAAGCCGGAAGGTTACGTTCGCCTTAAAAATGCATATATTATTAAGTGCGAAAGGGTTGAATATGCCGATAACGGTGCTATAAAGCAACTTATTTGTTCTTATTTGCCCGAATCACGTAGCGGAAACGATACCAGCGGTATTAAGGTTAAGGGCACTATTCAATGGGTTGACGGTAAAGAAAGCGAAGACGTAACGGTTAAAAAATATGATTATCTGTTAAATGATCCCCAATATCCTGGGCAGGACTTTAGCGAAAGATTTAATCAAAACAGCCTTACGGTAGTTAGCGGCAAGGCAGAAAAATATCTTTGCGAGGTTGAAGAGGGAACTTCATTCCAGCTTTTACGCATAGGATATTATAAAAAAGGAAGCGAAAATGGCAAAACCGTTTTGCACGAAATAACTTCGCTTAAGGATACCTATAAGCCTGCAAAATAGTTTTTTTGCAAGTTTACGGAGCTATAAGCCCACTTTTTGATTAAAAACTTTTAAAAAGGTTAAAAATTGAAATACAATAAACAAGTAATTTTTTGCTTTATAATTGAAATTTAGAGCAAAAAACTGCGTTTGTATTGTGAAAAAATTTTAAAACAATGCATTTTTTAGGCGATTTAGTAATAAATTAGTAAAAAGTATTGACAAATTTCGCATTTTGCTTTATAATATGCATATATAATAAGGAATACTATTTTTCTTATAAAAAAAGAGGTAGACTATGTATTGGGTAGTAGACGTTCTCGTAATCGCGTTTTTAGCGGTTATGCTTGCTAGAGGCATTAAAAGAGGCTTTATTAACGGAGCATTTACTTTTGTAACAACCTTCCTTTGGATTGGTCTTGCAGCTGGTTTTTCAGCAGGCTGCTGTTATTTGTTCACGTTATTTGGTTGGATGCAAGATATTCAACTTTTATTCCTAGAATTTGGTAACGATATAGGCGGCCTTGTAGGAATGGATGGTTTAACTGTTGCACTCTATTGTGCATACGCTCTCGTTGGAGTAATTTTATTTATTCCTTGCTACGTGTTATCACTTTGGATTGGCCGTCAATTTGAACGTTTTGTTAAATTCGTTCGCTCTAAAGTTGGCTTCTTCAGAGTTTTAGGAAGTATTTTAGGCGGTTTAGTTAACTTTGCAGTTGCTGCAGCTTTAGTTTTAGTCGTATTCGGCATTGCTGCCCTTGTTGACGGAAGCGGTTTATTTAGTTACACTAACGAAGTGCTTCGCGCTGCTCCTTTATCTGGTTGGCTTTACGAAATTAATCCCCTTTGCACTCTTTTAGGTGGCCACGGGGCTTTAGCTGAAGATATTGCTTATATCATTTCAGGTGCGTTTTTATACGCTTAATTAATTTAAAATATAAAGGTCTTTTACCGTTTTCGGTAAAGGACCTTTTTTTGTATAAGGAAAACCCCCAGATAGTCTGGGGGTTCTAAAAAAGGCTTTTGCCGATGATGTTGAAAAAATAACTCCGTTTGTGTATAATATAATTGACCTGGCAGTCAAATAAAAACACAAACGGAGGACAGTTAAAA
>JAFTIY010000082.1 GCA_017456665.1 Clostridia bacterium
CGAGGTCGCTTCCGTAAGAAATTATAACGTAGTTTATACTCTCTTCTCCGCCACTTAACAAGCCTTTTAGCTGTGGATAAAACTCGCGAGAGGCAAAATCGACTGTATGATAAAACTCATTTGCAGGTACTTGAGGCAAAGGCAAATATTGCTGTGGATCAAATTCATCCTTTTCATCAGCGTAGCGATGATATTCATGATTTAAATTTTTATCGTAACCGCTCCCTTGCTTATCAAAGAAGTGATAATTAACCATTTTTAGCTTCATTTCACCATTTTCTAAAGTTAAAAATTGGTTATTTGCAACCGAGGTTAAAAACACCTTGTGGTTTACGTCGCCAAAGCCTAGCATAAACACGTTAAGCTTTACGTCATTTTTTAAAATTGCGTTTTGCTCGTCGATATGCCTTTTAGTCATAAACGCCGAAAGAGGATATCTATCCACAAAATCTATTGCAATCTGCTGATATTTATCTACGAACTGAATAACCCCGTACGACGCGGAAACTAAATCGCTATAAATTGCATAGCATAAAGGATCACCAAACACGTATATATGCAATTTTTTCAAAAGGCCAGCGCTATTTTGCTCTTTTTTAACGAGCTTATTAAGTTCTAAAATAAATTTACGGCAAAGCTTGATATTTTCATCGTCTGATTGAGTATTGATAACGGCGTAAACCTCTCCGCGCTTACACTTGGCAACTACGTCGTCTGTGTAATTTTGCCCCGGTGAAACCTGCACGTACTTTATTTTTTCTACGTAAAACGCCGTTTGCTGTTTATCATCGGCATAACCGATAAGGCACTTTGCGCCATTTTTATACGAGTTATAAATAAGTTTATTTTGATCATTAATACCAAAAATGTATAAGCGTTGCTTTTTACCCAAATTGAGTAAAACAAGCCCGATTGCGTAGCTCACGTGCTGCCCGAAAAGTGAAAGAGCAAACATAACTGCGTTAACGCCAACCAAAATAAAATTAACGTATATAGTGAAACTAAAAATCGAACTATCTGCCATAAGTTGAGCAACGGCAGTAAACTCGTATTTTAAAACTATAAGATTTATAATTCGGTGAATGGAGCTAAAAAAGCTTTCTATAATACCCGTACCGCTGTATAAATAGCCTATAAAATACAGTGGGAGCGCAGTAAAGTAAACTATAACGCATCTACCTCGTTTAAAATTGCGAATATACGCTATTCTTTGCGCCCGCCCCTTTAAAAGCGCTTTTAACACAAAAATCACTAGCTGAATGCCAAGCACTATCAAGCACGCAGCACTAATCAGCTCGCAAATCAATAAATTCATAACTCACCTGCTAAAAAGTTTTACCGGCTACTTCGTTGGCCATGCTCCTAACGTCTGTATCGTATCTGCCTTGGCCTATAGCCTTAAAGCTCCAGCCATCGCCGTCACGGAAGGCAACGCCCAAAACTACCGACGTATAATTGCCGTCTTGCTTATTGATTTTATATTCCATAAGTTTTGTTCCGCTATTGGGATCACTCATATAAATATACATATTTCTTACGTCTTTTAAGTTTTGATTACGGCAGTCGCAACGGTAAATGTTGATAATAAATATAAGTTTGTTGCGATTTGAAGGCACTTTTGAAAGGTTAATCGAAATATTTTCGTCGTCGCCCTGCCCTTTGCCAGTAATGTTATCGCCATGGTGCTTAACGCAACCGCTCTTATGTTCAAGATCGCCGTAATATACGAGCTCGTGCATTGAATTTGAGCCAACGACTACAACCGAAGAATCGATATCCATTTGGTCGCCGCTCTCTACAGGATCCCAACCAACGCCTATTTTTATTTTTGTAAGCGGAGTATCGTCTGCAAATGCAATTTTAACCACTTGCCCTTGCGAAAGTTGAATGGTTTCGCCCGCTTTTTTGCCGTCTATAGGTCTGGGTTTGGTATAATCAATTTTTAAATTATTGCAATATATACACTGAAATCTGTAACCCATTGTTGATGAGCATTTGCTCCCTTTTGCACACCCGCAACTGCAAACTGTGCGCGTTTTACACCAATTGCAGGGCAAAAGATTATCGTTAGTTTCAAAGGTTGTTTGGCCTAAATCGGTGGGCGAAGAAACGAGCTTTGCCTCTTCTTCATCTAAAGGAATAAAATCGACGGCTTTATATTTAGCCCCGATTTTTTCTACTAAAATGCCGTAATATTTGTTATAAGTACTACAATGGGCCTTTAATAATTTTGTTTCTGCCATAATTCCTCCTTATATTACCCGAGGTATTGAGCGGGTACTCCTTTAGCAATAAACTTTGCACGATAAAATGCAAGTTGAGTTTTTATATTCATCATAGGATTGCTTTTTCCGTTGCAAACCATATGCTTTTTTCGCGACCATAAACGGCTTTCGGCAAAAAAACAATCGGGCTTTAAAAAATGCTCAAGCGAGCTTTGTCCATCACCCAAGCTATCCCACGTTACGTCTACGTGATGCCATTCGCCCTCAAGATAAACCATATTCCAAGCGTGGTATTCGGTATGCCCTTTAATTTTTCCGCTGATTACCTCGCATTTTATGCCTGCAAAATCTAAAATGCGCTTATATGCCTCAGCGTATCCCTGACAAACGCATTTATTATCGATAAGCGCACCGTAGGCGCTTTGCATATAGCTTCGCCTTAACGGATCGGCTTCGTCGTCGTTATAATAGGTAACGCTTTTAGCTAAATAATTATGTGCAACAAATGCCTTTACACCGTCGCTCATGCCCTCACAAAAAAGCAAATCGTTAAGTTTTTTAACCTTTTCGTCTACCAGCTTTTCCATAATATTGAGCATAACTCTACCAATTCGATAGGTTGCGCATATTCTGTAAAAGCAATGCCCGTCTAAAATTGCGCCTCTACTGTCTACGTCAAATTTAGTTAGATTTGAATAAAAGGGCGAATAAGTATTAAAAAAACTACTGATATAACTCAATGCCGACACCCCTTTTGGAGCACTAATTATAAAGTTGCATTCGTAATTTGAAACGCATTCGTGTAAAATGCAATCGATATCCTCTTGATCGTATGCAACGTGAATGCTTTTTTGAAGAGTTTCTTTATTGCCGTAAGTTAAAATTACTACCGTTGAAAACCCTAAGTTTTTGCTATAATAGCTCACCTTTTCAACGTAGTAACCTACAAGCGGATATTTGCTAAAAGTGCTTTTAAACACTTTAAAATCGCTTACTTCTATTTGTGGTGCAAATGAAAATATTGCATCACGAATTTGTTCACTTGTACGTAAAATCATATAATTTAATTAAGATAAGAGCCAAGAAAGTAAAATTGAAACAACGGTGCATACAACAACACCCTTAAGCAGTTTTCCGATACCTGCGCCATACGCTATATCATCCTTTGACACCAGCTTAATAATAACGAGTACTGCCGCAGTTAATAAAATCAATATAGATGCTATTGCTATTATCATATAAAGAAAGGAAGATGAAGCTATAGCCACTTCAATTTGCTCTTCAGGTGCAAAAAGCCCTGTTAAAAGAGCAAACGCCAAACAACCAATAATAGCGTATTTAACAATTTTTCTTAATTTTGCAAGCCTTGATTCGAGCAATGAGGGCGCAAGAGTAGATAAAGCGTTAATACAAAGATATATTACGCTCGCCGCAAAATATAAAATCACTAAAACAAAAGTTAAAATATATGCCATCTTAACCATAGTTAATCTCCTTCAATTAAGCAAACCTATTAAATAGATGTTTAAAATAATTAACTAAATTTAAAAAAAAGTCGGCCGTTTTTGCAAACAAACGGACAAAAAATTCACCAAAAAAGGCAGAGCCAATAATTACCGAGTACATATGCACGAAATAGTTTGCTAAATTAACAAAAAATACCCGAAAGTTATAAGTTATAGAAAGATTAAACAAACTACCTAAGTTACTAAAAAGGTTTGCGAATCCTTGACCTATATTTTTAAACAGAGCACCAAGCGCACCCGTTGAAAAATGGGCTTGGATTTTTTGACCAAGCAAAATAAAATATCTATCTATTGCAGGAAGAAAGCTTCTATTAATTAAGCTGATAGCTACCGTTATTAAAAAAGCCGCCGCACAAGCAACTAGTGCAATCGTAAACACCGTATTGCATTTATTTGTAACGAGGTTAAAAAAGTTGCCGATAGCGCCAAATATTTTTTCGCGCTTGGCTCGCTTAATATCGGCCAATGAGCGGGCTTTGTCGCACACTATACAAGTTGTGTTTTCTTCTTCATTCCAAGTTGAACATTCAGAACAAATCCAACCCATTTTAACCTCCTTAAATATTTTTTTTTGCGCCAATAAGCCATTTAGTGAGGCTATAGCGCGATTAACTCGACTTTATAATAAAAATCTAAAATAATAAATTTAATTATTTTTAAAACAAATTGGCAAACGTAAAGGTAAAAACGTTTAATTCGCTAAGAATTATTGCAGCCAAACTTAACAAGGTTATTATTATGTTTACTACGCCTGAGGCTACGTTTACCTCAAATACGTAGCTCGAATAAGAATATTCGTAGTATATTGGCAAAATAAACAAATTTTCATCTAATACCTGAACCAAAAAGGCGGTTATCAAACAGCCTAAAGAAAGGCCGCATGCAAAATAGTAACCAAAAACCCCAAAAAATGCAAGCACAAATGCTATTGGAGGCAAAATAGCGGCTAAAATAGCATGAATATGCATATTTTCAGTATCTTTCCAAATTAAATAGCAAATCAAAGCCACAATTAAAAACATAGCCATCGCAATAAACAGCGAAGTAGCGCATTCAAAAATCCTAATTGAAAGTTGGCTTTGAGTTTTTAAAAAATCTACCCCAAAAATAATAGCAAAAACAACACAAAGTAGGCCTATAGCACCGTAAACGATAGACATTATGCCATCGGGACTCCACTTTATACCCTTTGTTTTTTTAGTTAAATCGGTAGTTGTGATACTTGATTTCGGCGACGAGCAAATTGGCTTTTCAGCAGGTTTATTACTGTCACAAACAAAGCAAGTCGTATTTACGTCGTCGTTATACGAATTGCAGTTTTGGCAAATCCAGCCCATATATCATCCTCTTAATATTAAATCAAACAAATAATTGCAACGGCTACGTTTATTAATCCAATTAAAAGCTTATACCACTTTAATCTAAAAAAGTAGCTGTTTTTAGTGGTGTTATAGTTAAGATAAATTTTTGCCTTTGCAGTGGGATAACTATCGGTAATAATACTGCCTCCGTTTAGCTCATCTCGGCCTATAACGCTGTTAACTGCACTTATTGCGGTGGTTAACACAAAAAATCCTACGGATAGCGAAACCACAAAAGCAGAAGAAACCCACCCGAAATATTCACAAAATAAAACCAATATAGGCAAAAGCAACGCAAGCAAAAAGCTAAATATGCCGTCGGTAATTTTTTTCTTACCGCTGTTTTTACCCAATAAGTAACAAACTAAATAGCAAATTACTGAAGCTAATATGCCCGCGGTAATGCCGAAATAGATTTTGGAGTATTTTAATAAACTAAAAAATAAACTGTCTAGTAAGAAGAACAAAAACGGCAATGCCAGTATTAGTGCAAAAATAAAAATTTTATCTGCCAAATAATCGTCGAATCCGATAAAAAAGCTTTTAGAATGATCGTGCGCTTGATTAAAACTCGGCGTAAGATTAACCACGTAACCACTACTCTTTTCAGAGAAGCAATTTACGCTTACGTCGTTTGCAATTGGTTTTTTACATGGAATATAGTTGTTTCTGTCTGCCAAAATTGATTTTTGATCATCAACAGCTTCCAAAACGTTACCAACACTCGCTCTATCTACGGCTTGCGGAATATCGGCAATATCGATATTTTCGTCGGTTGCCTTAAGCAAATAATCGTCGTGCCCGTCGAAGTTAATTTTAGCCGACCTTGAAAGCTCGTCTAACGTTGATGAAAAGGCGTCGGGTGCAACGTATTTTGCCGTTGGCCTTTGCTCCTCGCTTATTTGCGTGCAATTATAAAACGCTCTGGTCGAAATTGTTTCAAGACTGCAAAAGCAAATAATGTTGGTGAGATTGGTGCACCCCGAAAAAGCCTCTTTACCGATTTTTATTACGTTTTCGTGAATGATAACGCTGGTAATATCCTTGCGGTTTTTAAAGGCCCCCTCGCCTATTATGTTGTAATCCATAGGGATAAGAACGTCCCCACTAAACATTGATTCTGCAACCTTTTTTTGATTTAAGGTTAACAAAACGATATCAGGTCTGTCGCAATCGCATACGATACATTTATCTAACTCGTTATCGTTTGCAGTTGAACAGCTGGTACAAATCCAACTCATAATAGCCTTCCAAAAGTAAATTTTTTTGCCCCACTTACCGCTTTTTAGCATAAAAAGTGGGGCTATAGCGCGATTATCGCGTAGTTTATATTATTTTTTAGTAACCAATCCAAACAGTTTTAAAACGCTTAAATTCATTCTCTTTTTTGCTCCGCTTGCGTTTGTAAGCTCGTAAGCGTTAGTACTTCCCACCGTTATTTTTTCAACCTTCACGTATCCCCCGCTTTCAAGCGCTTCTTTATTAAAAACGTAAGCGCTGTCGGCAGGCCACAACTGATCGGGAATAGCTAAAGAGCTATTGGTTGAAGATGATGTAGTGTCGGAAGTTTTTGCAGGCGTTGGAGCAGGAGCGGGAGTAGGCGTAGAAGCAGATGCGCCGCTTCCTTTTGCCACAGCAAAACCAAGCATTTTAAGATTTTGCATAGTAAACACGCTTTCTCTGCCGCTTGAAGTATATAAGCGGTAACATTTAATCGAGCTCTTTTCACAGCGCTCGCTTGCCACGTAATTTGAGCTTCTTAACCTATCTTCGTTAAAGGTTATCAAATGTTCAGGCCAAGGCTCGCAAAAACCCGTAGGAATTACGGGAGCAGGAGCGGGAGTAGGCGTTGGCGCAGGTGTGGGAGTTGGAGCAGGCGTAGGAGCTGCAGATGAGCTTTTTCCCCCTACTCTTACGCTATCGGGAATAACAACGGATGACTCGGGATGCTGCGGAATAACCTTTTCGGTTTTAAGCGCATTAAGTACCTCAATAGCTTCAGGACGACGGCTTGGATCTTCTTCTATCATTGCGGCAATTAAATGTGCAAGATAGGGCTTTTTGATTTTAGGGCTTACGTAAAGCTTTGCGCCAAAAAGAGCGCCCTCGCCACAAGATGAATAGCTGTATTCAACCGTTTCGCCATCTTCATTGGGAGCAGTAACAGTTCCTATTTGAGGAGCGTCGCCCCCTGCCAAATAACAATGGAATAATATGCCCAGCGAGAAAATATCTGATTTTACAGAAAGTTTTTCAAGCGCTTCTGGCGCAAATTCGGTAATAATGCAATAGGTAAGTTCGGGCGACATAAAAGCCTGATCGCCACCCAAATCATCCGGGCGGATATTTTCTACAAAGTAACTCTTATCAAAGTCGATAACCTTTGCAACCAATCTACCCGAAGAATTGCGGGCAACCAGCATGTTGCCGAACTTTAAATCGCTGTGAACGATTTTTTTGCGGTGAATGTTATAAAAAGCACCCGCAGCAGTTTTCATAATGAAGAGCAAATCGTCTATTCCGAGCTTTAAAATATCTTCATCTTTTAAAACGTTTTCAACAAATTCGGTAGCCTCAATAAAGTTAATATCCTCTACAAACCACTGTTGCGGAAGCATAATATTACCGCCCATGCTTGCAAATGAGGCAAGATCGGTGTTTAAACGAATTCTATTAGCCTTAAATTCGTTAAACAACTTTGTCATTCTGTTAAACGTAGCCTCAGTTGTATCTTCTTTTCTGGGAAGCTTATATTTGCTGTATTTTTTTAAAAAATATTTTTTACCGCCCCTTTGAGCAAGCGCGGTTTCACTTTCGTTTGCGACCTTCCAAGGAGTTAATAACTCAAATCCGTTTACTATTTCACTCATAAGCCTAACCTACTTTTAGCAATTTTTTTGCAATATTGAGCATAGTATTTATCGTAAATACCCTGGCGAACGGCAAGTTTTTGTTTTAACTCGTTGCGCTTAATATCAAGAGCTATTAAGTTTTCGCCAAGCATTTGCTGTGCCTGTTCTTCGCTTATTCCGTCAACCTTACCCTCGATAAGCGCACCTACTATATCTAACGCATTTTCTTTAAAATACTGCACGGGAATAACCGTTTGAATTTGTTTATACAGCTCGCTCATTCTATCCCTTAATTGAACTAACGAAGTAGCGAGTTCTTTACTTACGAGCGCCTTTTTTATCCATTTGTCGTCGTTTTTAAAGGTTATAGCGCACTTTTCTTCTCCATCAATAAAGTCAAAGCGAAGTTCAAAAATTCTCTTTACGCCCAGTTCGAAAATAGCTTTACTTTCGCCCTCGTAGTTTATTGCGTCTTTTTTATAGCCGCCTTCTATTTTTTGAATTCTATAATAATTTTCTTTTTCTATTTTGGTCTTCCATCCGATAGCGAGATTACGGAGTGAAGCCTCTGCATTCTTTTCGTTAATCCAATTAGCAGATATTAAATCGGTTAATTGTTTTCTAACCTGCTTTCTTTCACTATGCAGATTAACAAATGGAGGATATTTGAAAAGTTGAGCGTTTACGTATTCATAAAGCCTTTTATCTAATTGGGTAGCATTCTCTTTTCTGTGTTTGTAATCCACGAGAATAAGCTTATCGTTGATATACGAATTGATTTCAGCACTTAAAAGAGCGTTAGCCTGCTCAAAGTCATACTTGTAATCAACCTCGAAAATATCTTTAAGATCTGAAACGAAATCGTTGATATATTCAATACGCTTCATTGCGCATTGCTTAACCTCAGCGTAATTTTCGTAGCCGTATGCATAACTTGCCATGGTGCCACTGTCGTCACCGGTACTTATAACGTTAAAAGTGCCAACCAGCCCCTTGCTTACGTTTGCAAAGCTATCGTTATTGCGCATTCCGTCTAAAATAAGATATTCAAGATCGATTGGCGAAGCAAAAATCGGGCATTTATAGCATCCGTCGCTGAGATTTAAGAGCATACAAGGCTTTGCAATATTTTGCATATAGTGTGCCTCTAATCTACATTCAGGTTTGGTAAGCGTAATGAGATTAGTCATCGTTTCGTTATGCTCGTGATCCTCGGTTATTTGCTGTAATCCTTCGCCTTGAGACCAAACGTATGCGCGCGAATCGCCAGCCCACAGCCAAACGACTTGTAAACTTTCGCCAAGATCATCAATTAACGCGATTTGCAACGTTGTGGGAAGTAAATAAGCACCTGTAACCTTTGCCTCAAGCTCAAAATTGCAATTTTCGGCAACCTTTTTAAGCTTTGCCATTATAATTTGAACTAATTTATCGCCATATTCTTGCGTAACGAGCTGCTTTTCTTCTTCGCTTAAGCAGCCGTTTAGCTTTTCAAATAAAGACTTGGGAGCAAAAGCGGGATTTTGGCGTAGCTCGTAAAGCGCTATAGAAGTTACTATGCGCGATGCAAAATAACCGCTTGAACGCATAGTTCTTGCGTTTTCAAAATAGTATTCAACGGTATCGAAAACCTCGGCGAAGTTATCAATTATATATTCGTTTACCTCGGCGGTAAGCTCTTGCTCGAAAACGCCGTTAAACATAGTGCTTATAAAGTTATCTTTTCCACCCTCTATAAGCTCTTTTTTAATTTTAGTATGAGGATAACCGCCTCTACCGCCCAACCCATCGGCCACTATTAAAATATCACTAGAAGCGTAAGGATGCGCGTCTTCTCCGATATGAATAGTGCCCATTTTGAGCTGCCCGTCTTTTTTATATGAAAAGGTGTTGCTGTCTTCTTGAAAAACTTGCATTGCTAACAGTTTATCGTTCATTAATATTCACTCCTTAATAGTTAATTGCCTACCGAAGACAAAAAAAGTTTTTATTTTATAACCTGCTCATTAAATAGATTGAACCAATAAGTGTATGCAAGTTTCTATATCCGATTCGCTACAGCCCTTGCCTGCTGCAGATGCTTGATGGAAGGTGTTACTCCAATCAATCATATTATTCCAAGGGAAGCAGTCGGGAGCAAATAAAAGCATACGCTTTGCCCTAGGCTCCATCGTTTGCGATTCCCATTTTTCGCGAAGTTTTGCAATTGAATTGGGCATATTTGAGGGATAATTAACGTTTTCACGGTCAGAGCCAAGGTCAATAGCCTCTGCATCGGTAAACATCATAATAACGTGGCGACGCACGTTGCCCGTTCTTACCCAATTACTATCGATTGCAAGCGATAATGCTTCTAATCCGTTTTCGGGAGTATCTCCACCGCCGCCCGCTTCAATCTTATTTACAAATTCGCTAAATTGCGCCGTTTGATTGATTTGACCGCCGCCTATAACGAAGAAATCAGAAACGGCCATGGGCATGCTGTCTACCGAGTAGTCTCTAAAGGCAATAACCTTAATTCTTACTTGGTTGCATTTTTTACTCTTTTTGTTCATCGCGTCAACAAACTTTTTGTAAAAGTTTACCGCATTCGTTTTTACTTCGTTCAAAATTGGCGACATACTTCCCGTTGCGTCGATACACATTACGATATCAACGTTATAAGTAAGTGCCATCGTTGGTAATATTGGCATATTAGATCTCCTTTTGGATTGTTTTTTATATCATTTAAGTGCCGTTAATCAACTTATACAGCCACTTTTTTATTTTTGTTGTTTTTTATAGGTTAAGTGTTACAAACTTTAAAGATATTGCAAAGTCAACATTATCCAAATCTACACTCGCATTTGATTGAGCGTGATAAGAAAAAGGCCAACTTAAAAATTCGTTCCACGGATAACAGTCAGGAGCAAAAACAATTAAACGATTACGACCTTGCTTAATTATTTCATCCGAATTCCAAAGCTCCTCTACGTCGGTAAGGATCGTGGGTAAATTTGCATATTCCACGTGGTCGCAATCCGGATAATCAAGTACTGCACGTTCCGCTGATTTAGAATTAGTGAATACTAAGATTACTTGGCGGAAAAAATCACCGCTCCTGTATTCTTGCCACTTAGAATTAATAGCTTCAGACAATGCCATTAAGCCATTAGTAGCGTCATCGCTGTCAAAAGGCTGAATGGAATTTATATAATCTTCTAACTCTTTGGTTGCATTTTCGCTAAAAACGTTAATCGTAAAAAATTGCGACTGCGTAAATGACTGAGCGTTTGTTGCAAAATTACCAAAGGTATTAACTTTAACTCTATAGCTAACGCCTTTATAGTATTCGTTTAGCATCTCTTTTATATTGTTAACAGTTTCTTTACAATAGGATATTGCCTTTTGCTTTACCTGTTCAAAAATAGGAACCATGCTTTTACTTACGTCTATACATAAAACCATGTCTATCACAATTTTTGTTAGATTATTTTCAAACATGAATTTTTCTCCCAATATGGTATAAATTTATATAAATAGCCGTTAATCAACTTATATGGCCACTTTTTGTTTATTTACAGCAAAATTTCATTATATTGTTTGCAGTGTATATTATTCGCACATAATTAAGTGCGTTATTTTCAAATTTAGTTACTCTATTTTTTTAGCGAGCAATAAAACGCTCTTTTAATCTTACTATTATCATTACCGTTAAAAAAATAGAAAAAGTAGCGATAACAACGTTATATAGGCACTTTTTAGTAAAACTCACCAAGGCGGTAAAATCATTTTACCGCCTTTAGTGATTAGTTTTTTAAAATTAGATTGATTGAACTAAAAGGTGAATACAGGTTTCCATTTCTACATCGGGTAAACCGGTGCCTGCTTTTGAAGCTTGATGGAAGGTATTACTCCATTCAACCATAGTATTCCAAGGAGTGCAATCGGGAGCGTAAACGAGTAAACGTTTAGCGCGTGCTTCCATTTCTTGAGATTCCCAAAGTTCGCGAAGTTCTGCCATGTTAGCGGGCATATTTGCAGGATAGTTGGGAGCGGTAGCATTTGTGCCGAGTTCTAATGCTTCAGCATCGGTAAACATTAAAACGATATGACGGCGTACACTGCCCGTTTTAACCCAATCAGACTTAATAGCTAATGCTAAAGCTTCTAAAGAGTTTTCGGGAAGATCGCCGCCGCCAACTGCTTCAATTGAGTTAACGAAAGAGTTAAACTCTTCAGTTTGATTGCCTTGAGAATCGCCTAAAATGAAGAAATCTGATTCTTTGATGGGTTCTGAATCTTCAGCAAAATCTCTAAAAGCAATAACTTTAATGCGGAGTTGTTGAACTTTTTTGTTTTTAGCTTCCATTTCAGCAACGAATTTTTGGTGGAAGGTTAAAGCGTTGTTTTTAACTTCAGCTAAAACGGGATACATACTAGCAGTTGCGTCGATACACATAACGATATCAACGTGGTAATCCATTCCTTGAGCGGTTGGAGCAATAGGCATAATAAATCCTCCTAAATATTTTTTTTATTTTTATTATCTTTTTAAGCACTCTTCAATACACTGCTGAAGAGTGATACTTCCTTGGTTTAATTTTGCGAGCTTATCGTTATATTTATCGGTTGCAAAACAAGAAAAATCAAGCATATAGTCAATAACCTTCGTGCTTAATAAACTATCAACGTAACAGCAAGACATTCTAAACAAAAGAACTTTATCCTTTGGGCTGTAATCAAAACTGCCGTCTATTAATTGATTGTTGATAAAGTTAGTAGCGAGTGAAAGCTCTAATTGTTTTTCATCGTTTAACTCAAAGGGCATATGTGAATAAAGATTAATTATTTCTTTTTCAGAATCAATCGAAATATCGAAATCCATGGGGATATCATCCCCGTCTACCCCTAAAGATATGCGTAACTCTTGCTCGTTAGCATCGTAATGCCAGCCGATATTATCAAGTGCGTTTTTTACCGTTTGAAATACGTTTAATCCGTTTAAATAAGCTATTTCGTTCATCACAACCTCCTATTCCACGTCTGTGGCAGCAGCATAGCCGTGCGAGATCAAATACAATTTGTCGCTGTAATCTTGAACGGTTGAAAGGGAAATGTGAAAGAGCACGTCAAACAAGCCGTTTCCTATAAGACTATCTTCAAAAGGCGTACAAATTTTATAGCTAACCGATTGCCTAGTGAGATCGTATGCAAAGCATCCGAACTGAAGGGTGTAATTTATTTTGGTAAGAGAGCTGCTAAGCTCTTCTGCATACTCTTGCTTTACGCTAAACGGCAACAACGATAAAAAGTTAAGCGTGCAAAAATCGGTGTTTACGTAAACAATCATATTGAGGTCGAGCCCCGTACCCTTCATAACGTACTTAAGCCTTAACTCA
>JAFTIY010000083.1 GCA_017456665.1 Clostridia bacterium
TATAACGCGATTAACGCTACTCTAACCCCTCTTGGTAAGGGAAGCTGTTGAGGCAAATGCCGAGCGTAGTGATCGTAGCCCCTTGATTACACCCTTTTTACCTAAAAAGCCCCGCTATAACGCGATTAACGCCACCCTGTCTCCTCTTGGCAAGGGGAGGTGTTGAGGCAAATGCCGAGACGGAGGGATTGTAACCTCTTTATTTATTACACCCATTTTACCTAAAAAGCCCCGCTATAACACGATTAACGCCACCCTAACCCCTCTTGGTAAGGAGCTGTTGAGGCAAATGCCGAAACGAAGAGATCGTAACCCCTTTATTTATTACACCCATTTTACCTAAAAAACCCCGCTATAACGCGATTAACAGCACTTTTACCAAACAAAAAAATCCAAGTTAAACTTGGATTTATACTTTTGTAACCGCAAATGGTTTTTTTACTGCACCCTCTACTGCGGCAATGGCTATTTGTTTTGTTTTTTCGTTTATACCGCACGGCGCATACTCAAGGCTTTTAAGCGATTTTTTTGTTAGCATTTTAGCCCAGGTTAAAGCCGCAATATACCTACCTAACGGAATAGATAAATGAAAACCATCGCGAGTTAAAATATCGCCAAAAGCAGTGCGCGCGTTTTGAATTGCCGTTCCTACGGGAATAATAAATTCAAAATCTTTATCGGGTAAAATTACCGTTTGCACTGCGTTTACAATAGCATTATACATTGCCTCTTGGCTTTTACCGTAATATTCAAAATGAGGATGCTGCGAATCGCTTTGGTAAGCCCAAGTCATATTCCATACAAACTTTGAGTTTTTTGAATGCTCACGGGCAAACTCCTTTAATTTTTGCAAATTGCCATAGCTTTTAACCTGCCCGCTATACCCGCTTGCCTGCTGCATAGTTACGTAATCCCAATTTTGCGAGCAAATGGCGCTTACCGATTTATATTCGGGATTAACAGCCCATTCGCCATTTTCGTTAGTAAAGTATTCGTAAGCGTAAGCGCCCTTTTCAGCGTTTTGCACGTGCAAGTCTACCGAGCACCCTCCCACAAAAAGATTGCCTAAAAATATATCTGTTTGGCCTAAATCCTTTAATATATAAAACAGATACTCCATACTGTCTACAGAAAAGCTATTACCTATAGCCAAAACCTTCATACTTACACCTCGTATTTATAAAAACCAGTTATCTTTTAATAAAATTTAACCACAAAAGTGCCCCTATAACGCGATTAACGCCACCCTAACCCCTCTTATTTTGAATAAAAAAGCCTTACAATCGAACGTTTTTAGTTCATATTTGTAAGGCTATTCACATAGCGCCGAGCGGATTTTTATTTTAATCCACTCGGCTTTTTTGTATTAAATATTTTTTAATTACGTTTAAGTAAAACTTCACGTTCGTATTTTTGAACTTCTTCAAGCCAGTTTTCATCTAATCCCTGACGAGCAAGATATTCTTCCCAAATAGCACCCCAAGGCATTGACTTAAACTTTTCGTTTAAATACATTATCTTTGTGAAGTTGTTTTCATCTTGCAACTGTTTAAGTTCTTCGTTCGGAAGAAGCATTGCAAATAAAAGTGCTTTTTGCATTGCTCTAACCCCCGTAACCCAAGCGCATAAGCGGTTAATGCTTGCATCAAAATAATCAAGCCCAATAATTACCCTGTTATCTGCGTTGTTTCTTACAATTTCTTTTGCGATTTCTTTTAACTCGTCATCTAAAATAACAACGTGGTCGCTATCCCAACGAACAGGGCGCGATACGTGAAGAGCAACTTTTTCGTAAAAAGCAAGAAGTGAAGAAATTTTATCTGAAACAACTTCGGTGGGATGGTAATGCCCAGTATCAAGCAAACAACAAATACCTTTTGAAGATGCGTAGTTTTGGTAAAATTCGTTATTGCCAACGGTATAACTTTCAAGCCCAATGCCAAACACCTTACTTTCTACTGCGGGAATAACCCACTCTTTATTGTAATCTTGCAAAATCTCATCTAAACTTGCTTTTAGTCTTAATCTTGGTGAAAGTCTGTCTGCCGGAATATCTTTATACCCGTCTGGAATCCAAATATTAACAAGACAAGGGCTATTCATAGCCTTACCCATTTCTTCGGCAATCTTTAAGCAAGCCTTGCCGTGGTTAATCCAAAACCTTCTTGTTTCTTCATCTGGGGAAGAAAGTGAAAGCCCGTCTTTCATTTTTGGATGAGCAAAGAAAGTGGGGTTAAAATCTACGCCCACAGCGCCTATTTTCTTTGCAAAATCTACCCAAGGTTTAAAGTGCTTATAGGTATACGCATCTCTATCTACCTTACCCTTATCTTCGCCTAAAAAAGCATAGCACGCGTGAACGTTAATGCGCTTTTTACCGGGCATTAACGAAAAGGCTTTTTCTATATCTGCAAAAAGCTCCTCTGGCGTTCTTGCTCTACCCGGGTAATTACCCGTAGTTTGGATACCACCGGATAGCGAATCGCTACCGTCAAAACCGATAACGTCATCCCCTTGCCAACAGTGAACGCTAACTGAAATGTTAGATAATCGACCTATAGCCCCTTCTACGTCTATATTTTGCGCTTCGTATATGCGCTTGCATTCTTCATAAAAACTCATAACTACCCCCTAATTTTTAAGCACGCCTTCCATTACGGTTAAGCCCCATAAATCGGCAAGCCCTTTTATTATTTCATCTGGAATTACGTTTACTGCCCTGCCTAAAGCAAGCATATAAATTTGCGCCGTTTTTTCTACCGTTTCAATCAACCCAAAGGCTTCATCTAAATTCTTGCCTGCACCGTAAATTCCGTGGTTCGTCCAAACAACAAGGCGGTGATTATTCATTTTTTCAGCCGTTGCTCTGCCTATTTCTTCCGTTCCGCAAATCATGCAAGGAAGCACGCCAACACCATCTGGGAATACTACTACGCATTCAGTATTAGATTGCCAAAGTTTGTGTGTAAAATCTCTTTCATCCACTTCACAAACGGTATTCATTGCAATAGTATAGGTGGGATGAGAGTGCATAACTACCCTATGCTCTCTATCTTGTTTGAAACGAGCAATATGGCTCATCATATGCGCGGGAAATTCAGAAGTAAATTTACCGCCGTCCTTATATCCCCAAAGAAGTTCTGCGTTTTTACCGTCCTTTGCAATTCGTACTATGCCAAGGTTAGTTTCGGGA
>JAFTIY010000084.1 GCA_017456665.1 Clostridia bacterium
ACTATTAAATTATATAGTTTTTATAAAAAAATGTCAATGCTATAGGGCAACTCTTTTGTTTTTTAGTTAGGCTTTGAAAATAAACGGATAAAAACCAGTCGTTTGTGTAACGCTACAATAAAAATACACTTATCAGAGAAAAAACGATAAAAATATTAAAAAAATAACATTTTTTTGCGATTTATAGGTGTTTTTACTCTAGAATTTTAGTAATTGCTTGACAAAGAGCATCGAATATATTATAATCAAACCAATTTTAACGAAAAAACGCAGAAATTATTTATCTTTGTTTTTTTAAATAGGGGAGAGAATATGGAAAATGTGAAAAAACAGTACGGTGTATGGACCGGAATTGCAATGGTAGTCGGTATCGTAATCGGTTCAGGCGTCTTTTTAAAAGCGGGCGGCGTTTTATCCCTTTCGGGCGGAGATTTAAAAATATCCATCCTTGCCTGGCTAATAGGCGGCTTAATTATGGTTTGCTCGGGCTTTTGCTTTGCGGTGTTTGCAACGCGTGTTACCAAATATAACGGCGTAGTCGATTACGTAGAAATTGCTACCAATAAAAAGGTAGGGTACGGAATGGCTTGGTTAATAACCACCTTTTATTATCCGATCGTTGCCTCAATCGTGGCGTTGTTTGCCGGACAATATTTCTTTCAGCTTGTTGGTTTAAACGTAGGCCTTACAGATTGGCAAAACTTTATTTTTGCTTTCGTTATATTGGTATTAGTCGTTTTACTCAATTATTTTTCTCCTATGCTGTCGGCTAAGCTACAAATTTCTGCAACGATTATCAAGTTAATTCCCATAGTAGTTATTGCAGTAGCGGGATTATTTGCTTCTTTGTTTTTGGGTAACGACGTTGGCATTATAAACGCCTTTACTTCTCCTGCCCAAAACTACACCGTAAACTTTGGCGAGGCGATAAAAAAGACTGCTTTTGCCTATGAAGGCTGGGTTTGCGCAACAGCTATTAATGCAGAGCTAAAGGATTCTAAAAGGGATTTACCTCGCGCCTTAACATTTGGAACGATTGCAATTTTGATTTTTTATATCGTTTACTACGTTTCTCTTTCTGCATGTTTAGGTAACGAGCAAACAATAGTAGAGGATGCAAACGCGCCAATCGCCGTATTTCAAAAGATTATGGGCAATTTAGGCGGTATTTTGTTTACTGTATTTATTATGATTTCTTGCTTGGGTACGGTAAACGGAGTTGCTATTAGCTGTTGCCGCGGTATGTATACTATGTCTTGCAGAGGGCAGGGAATTTGCCCCGAAAAATTTTCTAAGTTAGGCAAAAATCAAAGTGTTTCAGCTCTTTCGTGCTTATACGGATTTGTTTGTATGGTTCTTATGCTAGGCGTGTGGTATTTGGCTATGCACGGGGTGTGGATTTTTAAACATCTTGGCAGTATGGACGAAATCGTTTGCGCTATTATCTACGGCGTATATATTACGATGTACGTGTATATTATGAAGAATTTTACAGATTGTAAGCCGTTTACGCGCTACGTAATGCCTATTATTGCAATTATAGGCTCAATATTTTTCGTTTTTTGCGGCACCGGCCTATATCAGTTTATTACAACGGGAAAGATTGATAGCTTGATTGCGTTTGGAGTGTTTATGCTTTTATTCGCAATATTAATGTTCCCATGTTTATTCTTCTACCGCGAGAAAAAACAAACCTCGCCGGAAGAAACGGCTTAGACGTAAAGGCTAGAACAATAAAAAACACGAAAAAAAGCCCTATCGCCATGATGGGGCTTTTGTGTTTACCTTTTTAAGCGCCAATTATTTATTTATAAGGTCGTTAACCATTTGTTTTGTTTTTTCTTTATCTTCGTTAAATATAACAGAAAGCTCTTCTATCACCAAGCGCTCTGCTTTAGAATAGTATTTTAGGTCGGTTTAAACTATCTTGTAAAAGAAGTCAAACTTTATAACGATAGAGCCGAAGTTTATTTGAATAGCCCATTACCGAATAGTCCTGATGAAAGTCAGGGCTTTTCTTTTTGCAGTAAAATAAAAAAGATACCCGAATATACAGGAAACGGACATCTTAAAAATAAGCGTGATTTTGAAATTGTATTAAGAATTTAAGAACGGCTATTTATTCCACGTTCCTCTTGACAACGAGCCTCTGCGAGTGCGTTTGATAAGGCTTAAGACAGCCAACCAAACCGCCCTTGCAGGGCTTATTTTTTTGCCTTTTGGCAATGTAGCCTAACACACTCGCCCTCATTGTCAAGAGGCTTTCGACGGCATAAACCGCCGTTAAAAAAGAATAAGAGCCAAACCGTAAAGGTTTGACTCTATTTTATCAAAAATTAATCTTTTAATGCGTTAAACAAGTTAATTAGTCCTATAGGCAACATATCACGAACTTCATACTTAAAACGTCTTAAATTTTCAGGCGACAATTCGTTGATTGCGTCGTTCATATCTTTGCACGCATCAAAAAATTTACGCTTGAATTTTTGATATTCTTGCTCTAATTCTTGATTAGTCATTTTAATTTCCTCCTTTTTTAGATGTAATAAGGAGAATTTTTATGGTCTATCAGAAGGTGAACAACGGTTTGGATTTGGCTTGTTTATATTTTAGCATATTTGCAAGAAAAATGCAAGAAAAAAAACCTAAAACTTACACTAAACTGTGTTCGTTTTAGGTTTTGTTTGGTGACCCTTACGAGACTCGAACTCGTGTTACCGCCGTGAAAGGGCGATGTCTTAACCGCTTGACCAAAGGGCCTTATTTTCGGCACGACGCCGATTATGAAGTGTTCATACCGAAAATATGGTAGCGGCGGTCAGATTCGAACCAACGACCTGCCGGGTATGAACCGGCCGCTATAACCAGCTAAGCTACGCCGCCATATGCATTCTTTATTGCGAATGCTAAACAAATGGTTGCGGAGGCGGGATTTGAACCACACGACCTTCGGGTTATGAGCCCGACGAGCTACCAGCTGCTCCACTCCGCGTCGATTTAATGCTATGTTATTTTATATTATATTAAAAAAATTGTCAACTGATTTTTCGCCCTTTTTTCTAAAATTTTGTAAATTTTTTCAAATATTTTTATTTGCGCGCTTTTTGCTTGTGTTTTTGCCGTTATTTACAAGTTGAGCAAAATTTTGCGGTTGCAATATTGCGTTAATTTTTAAGTTAATAATTGATTTTGCGGGTTAAAAAAATAGACTATTGGCACATATTATGGTATAATCTTCATATGTTTGATAAATCACTTTTTAAAAAAGGTGACGTTGTTGCCGTTGCTCTTTCAGGAGGAAAAGATTCAGTTTGCCTTGCCCACGCGTTGAAAAAATGCGAGGGAGAGTTGGGTATTACCGTTAAAGCTATAAACGTAGAGCACGGGATTAGAAAGGAACGTTCGGTATTAGATAGCGCGTTCGTTAAAGATTTTTGTGCAAAGCTTAATATCGAACTTAAATGTTATGCTGTAAACGTTTTAAAATATAGCGAAGAAGAGGGTTTAAGCGTAGAAACGGCCGCCCGCGTTTTGCGCTATCAATGCTTTGATAACGCGCTTATAGAGGGGTTTTGTAATAAAATTGCCACAGCTCACCATGCGGGAGATAACGCAGAAACGGTGCTTATGAATATTTTTCGCGGAAGCTCTGTTTCGGGGGCGTGCGGTATAAGCAAAACTGCAAACGGCGGAAAAATAATAAGGCCGATTTTAAAGCTTACTGCCGAAGATATAATAAAATACGTAAGCGCAAATAACTTAAATTACGTTACCGATGAGAGTAACGAGGATATCTCTTATACCCGCAACTTTTTGCGTAACGAAGTAATTCCGCTTATCGAAAGTAGGTTTCCTTGCGCAAAGAGGGCAATAAACCGTTTTTCTGAAATAGCTTTTGAAGAAAACGAGCTGTTAAACGGGCTTTGCCAAAAATTAATAAAGGGCAATAGCGTAAAAATCGTTGAAGATAACGAAAAACCTCTGTTTATGCGTGCCGCGCTTTTAGTTATTAAAAAAATGGGAGTGGTTAAGGATTTTGAAAACAGCCATCTGCTTGCCGTTTATAATCTTAAAAACAGTCAAGTTGGCGCAAGAGTAGAGATAGGCGAAACGGTAGTTGCCTATAAAAGCTACGATTGCATTGAGTTTTTGCCTTTAAATCGCAACCAACCGCAAGAAATTGCATTTAAAGAGGGAAGTTTTGTTTTTGGCGATTATATTATTAATATAGAGAGAGTAAACGCAAACGGCACAAACGTTAAGCAAGAAGGGGTGTGGTTTATAGATGGAGATAAGTTGCCCTATAACGCGATTATTCGCACAAAACGCCCCGGCGATCAGATAAAAACGTTTGGAAAAGTAACCAAAAGCTTAAAAAAATTTTTAACCGATAAAAAAATACCCGCACACCTCTCTGCTTCACTTGCTGTAATAGCGTGCGAAAGTGATGTTTATGCAGTTATAGGCGTAGATATCAGCTGCAAAGTTGCGGTTGACGAGGGCACTAAAAGCCTTTTAAAAATAAGTTGTAGCAAAATATAAAATAACACTAATGAAAAGGAGCTTTACCATGTATAACGATCTGGACAGAATTTTAATCACAAGCGATCAAATTCAACAGCGCATCGCGCAGATAGCCAACACTCTCGATAACGATTACGCCGATAAGAATCCGGTTATCGTGTGCATTTTGAAGGGCAGTACGCTTTTCTTTTCTGATTTAGTTAAAAATATGAAAATCCCCGTAGTTTTGGATTTTATCTCTATTTCTAGTTACGGAAAGGCTACCAAGTCTTCCGGCGAAGTTAAAATGATTAAGGATTTAAGCGAATCAATCGAAAATAGGCACGTTATAGTGGTAGAGGATATCGTAGATAGCGGTTATACAATAAGCTATCTCGTTCGCATGCTTTCATCTCGCAATCCCGCGTCGATAAAAATTTGTTCGCTTTTAGATAAGCCAAGTCGTCGTCAGGTAGAGGTCGCTCCCGATTACTGTGGCTTTGAGGTAGAAGATTATTTCGTTGTTGGTTACGGATTGGATTATGATGAAAAGTACCGTAACTTACCCGAAATTGGGGTTTTAAAGCCTGAGGTTTACAGCGGAAAGTAGGCCTATAGCACGATTAACGCCCATTTTATGGGATATTAGTAAAAAATAAGGTTGATAAGCCTATTAAAAGCTGAAAAAAATAAAGATTTAGCAAATTAAAAAAGATTAAAATAAAAACAAAGCACACTAAACTTTTGGGTTCACATCAAAGTAAAGTGTGCTTTTTGTTTTCAAAATTTTATTGAGTAGCTACTGCCGTGGGTGATGATTTTTGCTTCGCGGCTGTTTTTTAATTTTTATTATGGGCGGAAAAGCTTTAATTTGCCTTTTTCGATATGTATATCAAATTTTATACCGCGATAAATTTCGCCGTCGATTTGAATGCTGATAGGATTATCAAAAACGACTTGAACCTCATCTTGTTTTACGCGGTGGCAAAATTCTTGCTCTAAAATTTTACCCTGCATAAGCTTTATTAAGTAACTAACCATTTTTGCCTTGTTCATTTTTGTTACGTAAATAAACTCCATTTGACCGTCTGCTACGTTAGAGTCGGGGCAAATGGGAATACCGCCGCCAAACTCACCGCCGTTACAACAGCAAATAATCATAGCGCTGGTATCTTTAAGCTCGCCGTCACGTTTGATTTTGCAGTTATAAAAATTAAATTTAAATAAGCTTACAACAAGCGAAACAAAATACTGAAGTTTGCCCTTTAAGAGCTTATAGGTTGAGCAACGTTCTAAAATTTCTACGTCGATGCCCGTACCTATTACGTTTAGCCCGCGAATACCGTCGCAAACTAAAAAGTCGGTGGGTTTTGCCGTTTGTGTTAAAACTATGTCTAGTGCAGCCTCTACGTCGGTAGGAATTTTTGCAGAGGTTACGAAGTCGTTTCCGCTTCCTAAGGGGATAATGCCAAAGTTTACGTTTAAGTCTATACCGTTTAAAACCTCGTTAACCGTACCGTCGCCTCCAACTGCAACGATTGTGGTTGCGCCATTTGCGCACAAATCCTTTGCGATTTGTGTTGCGTGCTTTTGATACTCCGTTAAATGGATTTTATATTCTATATTCTTTTGTTCAAGCAGTTGGATAAGCTTGTTTTTTGCTCTTAACGATTTGCCGCTGCCGGCCTTTCCGTTAATAATAAAATCAATCATAAGTATTTCCTTTTAAAATTATGGGCGTTTTAAGTTAAAACACACATATATTATATATTAAGGCATAAAAAAAATCAACCCCTTTTAAACAAATTTCATAAAACTAACAAAATAAAAAGGTTTTTTAAATAGTTACCTTACAAACAAAAAGCGTTAAAGCAGAGTGCAAAAGTGCCGTTAATCGCGTTATAGCAGGGTTTTTATAAATACAGGCTATAACGCTATATTGTCACTTTGCTAAAATGGCGAAAAAGAAGCATATGCAAAATAAACGAAAATAAAGCAATAAAAAACGGTAAAGCATTTACCTTTAAGTGCGTAAAAGCTGAAGGTTAAAAGTGGCGTTAATCGCCTTATAGCAAGGTTTTTATGGTTTTTTAGGGTAAAAAATAAAATTACGCCAAAGTTAGAAATAAATACTGCGGTAAAAACCGTTTGTGCTGTACTCAAATGCAAAAGGGGAATTCGTGCGAGTTTAGAAATTATTCACGAGGATGAACGGCATTGTTTTGTTGTAGTAAACACGCGTTAATTGCGTTATAGCGGGGTTTTGGCAAAAAACGCGCTCGGGTGCAAATTAACGGGTTGCATTACTTGCGTTATTTGGCGCGATGGGTGTTGCTTGCACGTAATTTTTAATGCACGGTTAGTTAAAAGGGCAGTTTTAAAACAATGGCATGCCCAGTTCATGCAAGTTGATGGATTCTATTTAAACTCCTAAGCGAAAAGGTAGCAAGCAACGGCGGGAAACGATAAAATAAATTAAGCTTATTTTCGCCGATTGTGTTTAGCGAAAAAACCTCAAAGGTGATTAATAAAAAATTCGTTTATTCGCAGCTTTTAGCTAGCAACTATCAAAAGAATTTTTTGCTGTGAAAAAAATGCACAGTTTTTAAGTACAATATTACATTAAAACAAGTAAAAAGCACTTTGAAGTTGTGTGAAAAATAAAGGCGGAAAATAAAATGCAAAAAATGTCGAATATTTTTAAGAAAAAAGGAAAAAGTGTGGCTATAAGTGTGTTTTCGCCTCATTTTACGGGTAGAAAAATGCAGAAAAAAGTTTTTTTGCACTTGCGTAAAGGGCGTTGGTGGGAGTTTTGTGACAATTTTGTAAAAATTTTTGCTACTTTGAAAAAATGTTTGAAAGAAGATTGACAAAGCGTTTTTATAATTATATAATATAAGCGTCATTAAATGCCCGTATTATGCCCTTTTGGCGTTTTGGGCGGGCAAATTGCATTCAAGGAGATGACAGAATGGGAAACTTACTTAGAAGAGTGCTGGCATTTGTACTCGGTATGGTCTTTTCGACAGTAGCCGGAATCGGCGCGTTGCTTGGCGGCGGATACTGGGCGTATAAGAACGTAAAACCTGTAGCAATCGTAACAGACGACGAAAATCTGGGCGAGCTACGTGATCAGTCGGTTGAGGAACTTTTAGGCCTTGTTTTAAGCGCGCTAGAAGATCCCGATCAATACACGTTTGCTCGTTTAGAAGCAGAATACGGTCTAGACCTTCAATCTATGCTTGAAGGAATGGGTGTTACCGACGTTGATACCAACGGTAAAAACTGGGCTGCTCTTATGGGCATTTCGTTGTTTAACCTATCCGAAGGTATCGAGCCCATGCTCGACAGCATCAAGGTTAGAGCGTTGTATAACTTCATACCTGCGTTGATGGATAAAGAGCTCGATCAAGTTCTTTCAAGAGAAGCTCAAGAAAAACTTGGCGATTACTCCATCATGGAATTGGTTAAGTCAGATGAATTAACGGGAGAAATGGGGCTCTTAAAGGCGCTTAAAACGCTTAAGCTCGGTGCTCTTTTACCCGAATATTTCAACGCTGAATACGATCAAGCTAAGCATGAATATACATACACGTTAAACGAAGAAAACGAGCAGGCTGCATCACTTCCTGTTCTCGGTCTTTTCGGCAACGTTTCGTTAGGCGTTATTCAAGGCATGATGAACGGAAACGACATCATGACCGAGTTATTAGAGGGCGGTCTTTCTACCGTTGCTGAAACTCCTATCGAAGAAATATTATACGCAGTTGTTGCAACCTTTGCTCCTGAACTTTCTGAAACTGTAAAAGAAAGAGCTAAAGCGCTTAACGGTGCAACTATTGCCGATCTTTTCGTTCCCAATGCGGAAGGTGGTTACGATTTCTACTACACGGGCGTATTGAGCTCAATCGAGGTAGGATATCTTTTAGGTTACACCGATGAAGACGGCGACGGCGTATGGTTAGATAAAGAGGGTAACCCCGTTGAAGACTTAATGCAGGTTGTTAGCAACATCAACCTCGGCAAGGTTATCGAAGAAGAAGATACCTTTAAGCTAATCGACGGTCTTATCGGTGACGTTAGCCTCGGCATGATTTTAAATATTTGCGGCATTGAAGAAGGTAAAATTCCTCAGTTAGACGCTTTCCGCGGAATAGAAGTTGGCAAACTTCTTGAAGGCCAAGAGGGCGAATTTAACGGCGAAGTATTCTTCAAAGCTTTAATGAATACTCTCAGCGAATCGTTTGGCGACGTTACTTTGGGCGAAATGATCGGTATGGAAGAAACGGGCAACGTTATCTTAGATAGCTTGTTCGAACTTAAGCTTGCCGATTTAATGCTTGAAGAATACACCGTAGAAAACATCGTAGAAGCGTTCAGAAATGCCCTTGGAGACGTTTCTATCGGTTTAATTATGGGTTACGAAAAGGATGAAAACGGCGCGTGGATTTGCGACGACGAAGTTCTTTCACTTTTACTCGATTTCTCATTCAATAATATATTTGACGTAATCAGCAGTGATTTCACTCCTTCTCAAATCGTTGAAGCGTTATTACCCGACCTTTGCATCGGCGATCTCTTATGCGCTTTCCTCGACTTTGAAAGAGACGAAGCTTCAAGCTTATATTACTACACCGCAAAAACGGGTAGAGTTACCTACCTTACCGAAGGCGCAAGCGAGTTCTTGGATCTTAAGATTAACGACGTTGTAACCGCTTTAACCGATGAAAACGCTCCCGAAGATATGTACGCAGTTTTAGATGCGTTCAAGATCGGTGACGCTGCATCTATCACTCAAGCGGTAGTTGGAAAATCACTTCCCATCACTCAAGAAAACGGTAAGTTCGTATGGGGCGGCGACGCTACCAGCGAAACCTCAAGAGTTCTCAATATCAGCGCAGCTAACGTTCTTGCCGACATCCTTAACGGTGGCGAGAAGATGCTCCACAAGGTTGATATTGATACTTATATTGACTGCGTAAGCAAAATCGCTCAAGAATTTGCTAGCCGCACCGATCTTGGCAAAATCTTTAGCGCAATTACCATTAAGAACGCTCTTGAAATTGCAAAAGAATGCATTGACGGGCCTATTGCTAACCTCACTATCGACGAAAATTACGAAATCGTAGAAATTATCGTTCGCGCTGCTATGATCGCAGTAGAGGTTATTTATCCTGCAGAAAGCAGACCTGAATGGGTTGATACCGCTGCTGCAATCGTTGACGATCACTTAGATCGCGGCACGTTTAAAGATTTCCCTGAAAACTTCATAAATAAAACTCCCGACGGATTGATTAACGCAATCCACGCAGTAGTTGAAGATTTACTCGGCGAAAAATACGGCGATATGGTTGACGCTGCTGCAGATCTTTTACATCGCGTTATTGCAGGCGAAAGCCTTACTCAAATTACCGTTGACACGACTCAATCTATCGGCGCACTTTTAGCTGACGTTGAAGTTATAGTTGATACCTTCGTTTCAAACGAAAAGGTTGGCGACGTTGTTGGTGCTCTTGCAGACTTATTTGCAAACGTTACCATGGATAACTTCGTTGAAGACATTTTAGCTTTAAACGACGAGCTCATTACTGCTGCTGCAGATATCGTTAAGGCAGTATTCCCCGAATACGCTGAACTTGCAGATGCCGTTGCACAACTTTTATTTGACGTTGCTGCCGGCTCACTCGGCGCACCCGGCTATGAAAACAACTTAACCGTTGACGTTTTATTCAACGATTTACAGGCTGTTTTAGGCAGTGTTTTAGATTACGAAATAATCGATAAGATTTGTGACGGAATGGAAAGAATTTACGAAGGCGTTCTCGTTACCGACTTTATCGATGCAACATTCAATAAAGGTCCCGAACTAGTTTACGCAGTATTTGCTCTTGCAGAAGAACTCTTCCCCGAACACGAAGTATTGTTCGATGCAATTGAAAAACTCGTACGCGACGTAACCAAGGGCACTATCAGCAACCCCGGCATTGAAGCAGATATCACCATAGACGTTTTAGTAACCGACGTTCACGCTATTTTAGACTACTTCTTAGACGTTGAACTTCTCGATAAGATTTGCAGAAATATTGCAGATATGTACGAAGGCGTTAAGGTTGTTGACATTGTTGATGCAACCATGAACATGGGCGGCGAATTATTAACCGCTGCAGTTAAGTTCATTAAATACGTTCTTCCCGAACAGGCTGGCCTCATTGAAGATATTGAAAAACTCGTACGCGACGTTTTCTCTGGCTCTATTAACAATATAGTAATAGGTAAAGACCTTACCGTTGACCTATTAGTTGATGATATTCAACAAGTTATTAACAACTTTACCGATCACGAACTCGTTGGCAAGATTTGCAACAACTTAGAAAATCTTTACGAAGGCGTTTTAGTAGAAAACTTTGTTGATGCAACCATGAATATGGGCGGCGAATTATTAACCGTTGCGGTTAAGTTCGTTAAATACATTGTTCCCGAACAGGCTGGTCTTATTGAAGACGTTGAAAAACTCGTACGCGACGTTTTCTCTGGCTCTATTAACAATATAGTAATAGGTAAAGACCT
>JAFTIY010000085.1 GCA_017456665.1 Clostridia bacterium
GCTAACTGCCCATTGCTTCATTAAACTATAGTGGCGCTCGTTATAACCTCCGGTTAAATAGTGCCCTCTACTTTGCAACAGCAACTCACCTTTATCATTAAATGAAACGGCAGAGTTAGCCCCGTCTATTTTTTCTTCTATTACAATATATTTTCCTAAAATTTCCGAAAAAGGAACTTGACAAAGCTCCTTATCATCTCCATGCATCCTTGAACCTTGAAGATGTGGTGTTCTCGGATATTTTAAAATTTTATAATCCATAGATTTTATTTCTCCAAATTTGCAATTATTAACAAATGGCCCTCAGCTTTATTAAAGCTTAATTTTTACGTATTATAGGATAAAAATATATATTTTGATTTTGCACAAATTGTTCTACACTTACGGCTTAATTAAAACCGGGCTGCGTAGTATTTGTTGGGCCATAAATCACGAGGGTTGTTTTTGAATTAATTTTTTCAAACTCTGCCCTATCGATACACACAATTATAGGAGTAAATTCATTAAAGATAAAATGTCTGTGATAAACACATATCAACTGCTTTTTATCATGATCAGTAGTAAAACTATGATGCCCAACGCCGTTTACCCTATCCGTTTTGCTCAAAATGGGATTATTTTCATACTTTTTAAAAGGGCCAAGCGGTTTTTTTGAGGTTGCATAGCCCACTGCATAATATGGGCTACGCGTATGATTTGCCGAATAAGTTAAATAATATATTCCGTCGTGTTTTAAAACAAAAGGGCCTTCGACTACACTACAGTCTTTAAGCTCCCAATCATTTGTTGCCCTAAAAAGAAAAACCTCGTTTTTTTCGTTGATGGTGAGCATATCGCTATTCATTTCGCATGCGTATAAAACGTTTCCTTCATCAAACCTAACATAATATAAATATACCTTTCCGTCGTCATCTTTAAAAAAGTGGCCATCTATAGCCTTTTTATTGCTAATCCATCCTTTTTTATCTTGCACGAATGGGCCAAGCGGACTTTTTGAGGTTGCTATTGCCAAATGCTCGTCTGCGACGTATACCATATAAAACAGAGAGTTGTGATAAATTACTTCAGGAGCCCAAAATCCTCCTTCACCTATAACGTCACCCTTTTTTAAGCAATAGCCCATATTTTTCCATTTAATCATATCAGTTGATGAATACACCAAAAAGCCGTCGCTTGCAGAAGTGCAATAGAGGTAATAAGTGCCTTCGTATAATAAAACGAAGGGGTCAGCGCCTTCAATTATAGGATTTTTATAATAGTTTTTCATCATTGTAATCCCCTTTTTATTAACAAAATAAGTTGACTTTATTTTTATTTTGATATATCATATTTTTACTTTACAAATCAAAAACTTCGGAAAAACATGATAAAATTTTTACTTATACGGCATGGTTTCAGCTTGGCAAACGAACAATCGGTTTTTGCTGGGCATACTGATATGCCACTTACAAAAATCGGTATTATGCAAGGTGAAAAAACCTGCGAATACTTATATAATAACTATAAAATAGACTATCTTTTTTCGAGCGACCTGTCAAGAGCGTACGACACTATTTTACCTCTAGCAAAAAAAATCAACAAAAGCGTAATTCGCTTAACTGATTTTAACGAAATATACGGCGGCGATTGGGAAAAAGTGTCTTACGAACAAATTGCATTAACCTACGCAAAAGATTACTTTGTTTGGAAAAATGACGTTGGTAACAGCAAATGTACTAACGGCGAAAGCTTTTTGCAGTTGAGCGAAAGAGGTTACTCTGCCCTTATTAATTTAGCAAAAAAATTACCTGATAGCTGCACAGTTGCAATTGCGACGCACGCAGGCCTTTTGCGCGCGTTAAAATGTAAACTTTTAAACCTTTTACCAAACGAAATGCAATCTATCGGCTGGGTTTCAAACGGATCGGTTACGACGGTAGAATACCAAAACGGAATGCTCAATATGACCTGTTACGGGTATGACGATCATCTTTTAGATATTAAATCTAAACTTCCCGAATTTAAATAATAAATCAAGGTTGGCATGGCCAACCTTTTTTTTACGAAAAAGTAATTTAATTTGCAATGCGCAACGTTAAAATTTATATAGCTTATTGTTTTACCAATTAGATTACGTTTTGAAGTGCCTCTTTATTAAAAACTAACAAAAGACATCCCTCTTTAACGGAAATAATCCCGCCCTTTCCTACACAACAATTGCGCACACCTACAGCAAAATCGTTAGTTAATTGTCCGCTTGAAAGCTCGTATTTCAACCTTTTGATATTAACGCCAACACATATGGAATCGGCTGCAAAAACTGAAATTTTGCCACTTGCTTCATTTGAAAAGGCAATACTTGAGTTATATATTGCGGTTATCACTTTATCCCCGTCAAATAAATATCCCTTCATGCCTTTTTTTGCAAGATATATTAAGCATTGTATATTTGCAAAAGTATGATCAAATTCTCCGCCCGTTCCGCAGTAAATATTAAAAATTTCACACCCCGCTTCAATACCCTGCGTTATGCATTCAAAGGTATCGGTAACGTCTTTTTGAGGTATTAATTTAACTATCTTTTTGGCTTGTGGAATGATATCTAAAGAGTCAAAATCCCCAACGAAAATATCGGGTACGGTACCGTCGCTTAAATATTTATATCCACCGTCGGCGGCAATTATAAAATCACTATTTTTTATAAGTGATAAATTACCTTTGTTTATACCTGCCCCTACTATTGAACAAATTTTTTTATTCATAAAACTACACACTGTATAAAACCATTCCCATCCCCGCAGAAATTGCTATTAAAAGTATGGGTGAAATAAATTTCTTTTTCCAAAAATAGTAACCCAAATATACGGCTGCAACCGTTAAAAAAATCACTATCCCCTTGTATTCAATTTGTATAATCGAGGTTAAGTTTTCTAAATTAAACAAGGTTTTTAGCGTCATGGTCAATCCGGTTGAAAAAATCAATGCAAGGGCAACAGGTCTTATTCCCCTTAAAACTGCTTGAACGGCAGGATATTTCACCAAATTTTTCATTAGAGCTACGATTAATAGGATAATTATAAACGAGGGCATTACCACCCCTAAAGTGGCACACACAGCACCGAGAAAATCGGCCTCCGTGCTCCCTACGAATGTTGCCATATTTATAGCGATTGGGCCGGGCGTTGATTCAGCTACTGCTATAAAATTCAAAAACATTTCTTCACTTATCCAATTTGGCACTACAGCCTCTTGAATTAGCGGAATCATTGCGTAACCGCCACCAAACGTTACCGCGCCTATTTTAAAGAAGGTCCAAAATAACTCTAAATAAATACCCATTATTTTTCTTCCTCCTTACCAACATTTTTTTGCGATTTTAACTTCATCTTTTCATTAGCATAAGAAATTAAATAGACTAACAGACCCAAGCCTGCACCTATTAGTATATAGTTAATTGATGAAAATTTAACCGAAAACAAGGCGCATAATATTACCGAAAGACATACGCAAGCAAACACCACGCAAGAAAAAACCGTTTTTTTACTCTTTAAAAACATTTTTATACCTGCAGAAATTATTAAAAACGCAACGCACGCTTGAATTCCCTTAAACGCTTTTGCAACTAGCGTTATTTGTAAAAAGGCGTTAAAAAACAAAGAAATAATGCATATTACTATCAAAGACGGCATTATCATGCCTAAAGTTGCAAAAATTGAGCCTAAAACTCCGGCTACTTTATATCCTATATATGTTGCACTATTAATCGCAATAGGCCCCGGCGTTGATTCGGCAATAGCAATTAGATCGGTAAATTCTTCTTGCTCTATCCATTTTTTATTACTCACAAATTCATTTTCAAAAACGGCTACCATCGCATAACCGCCACCAAAAGTGAATAATCCAATTTTAAACATCGCTAAAAAAAGTTTTAAGCAAGACGTTATTTTATTTTTCTTCATTCTAGTACGCCTTCACAATTTTATTAATTAACTCAACGTGTTTTGCTGCGGCTAGCTCACAGTATGTAACGAAGTCCATGCCATCGCAATCGTCGCTTACAGATTTAACCATTAAACAATCTACTTTATTTCTTAAACAGGTAATAAGAATTGCAGCAGCCTCCATCTCACAAACGTCAGCTGCATATTCGTTTTTTAGCATATCTTTATCCTCTTTCTTTTCAACGAATAAATCGCCAGAGGCGCAAATTGCTTTTTGTACGGTTGAATCAAGTTTGACTACCAGTTGAACAAGCTTTGCATTCGCATTCAAATACACGCTGTTATCGGGATTGCCGTCAAACATATACACTCCGGGCTTAACGTTATCTATTGCCGAGGTATCAAACTGATAATGCACCACCCTATCCACTACTACAGTATCCAATATTTTAAGATTTTGCGAAATCTTTCCGCAAATACCAAAATTGAGCACAACGTCTACGTTGCATGCGGTAATTAAAAATTGCGTTGCTCCAGCCGCTGCTATTTCGCCAACGCCCGATTTTACTATATAAAGCTGTTTACCGTAAGCAGTAGCAGAATACACGTCGTAGGCCGCGTTATCAATTTTTTCTATCTTGCCAAGGCTTGCAAAGAACTCCTTGAGTTCTTTATCCATTGCAACTATCATTCCAATTTTTTTCATAATCATTATCCTTTTTTGCTGTCATTAATCTTTTTCATCACGTATTATGTACTGTATGAAAAAAGTTTTTATTTACGGTGAAAAACAATATTATAAAAATTACTATATTTGGGTAAAAAAGGCGGGTGCAATTCCCGTTTTTTCAACCGACCTTGCTGTTGCACCCCATTGCGACGGCTTACTTTTAACAGGCGGAGGCGACATATCCCCCTGCCTTTACAAACATGGAACGCTGTGCAGTGGGCTTAATTGCGTTGACCTTAATCGCGACGTAATAGAACAATACTTAATTTACCTATTTACGCGAAAGAGTAAGGCAATATTTGGGGTTTGCCGCGGATTGCAAGCAATAAACGTTTTTTTCGGCGGCACTCTAACTAATATTGATAACGACTTTTTACATAAAAAAGCCAAAGGCGATTTAATACATCAAGTAATCAATTTCGGAGGCTTTATGCAAGAGATTTACGGGCAAAAATGCCAGGTAAATTCATGCCATCATCAAGCAATTTGCCGTTTGGGCAACGATCTGTTTACTTGCTCACGTTCTGAAGACGGAATTATTGAAGCAATTCAAGGCAAAGGGAATAAAATTATTGCCACACAGTTCCATCCCGAGCGTATGAATGGATATGGAGACGCGCTGTTTGATTACTTTTTGCAAAAATGTGTTTAATAGAATTTTTGCAATTGCTTTTTTTAGTTATATGCGTTTTAGCCAATCATCTAAATGCAATAAAAGCTCCTTATTATCAGATGTTTTCTTTAACATATCGATAATAATCGCCGTTGCATTGGGATTGTTTTCTAAAAGAGCGCGAAGCTTAAACGAAGCTTCTAGCTGCCCATCGTTAAGTAATAGTTCTTCCCTTCTCGTTCCCGATCTTTTTAAATCTATCGAAGGAAAAATTCTTCTTTCAGAAAGTGAGCGAGAAAGAGTTAGTTCCATATTTCCCGTTCCTTTAAATTCTTCGTAAATAACGTCGTCCATTTTGCTACCCGTTTCTATCAAAGCAGTAGCTATAATCGTAAGTGATCCGCCCTCTTTTACGTTGCGAGCCGCTCCAAAAAACTGCTTTGGGAATACCATCGCTTTAGGATCTAATCCACCCGTAAGCGTTTTGCCCGAAGGTGGAGTAACGCTATTGCACGCACGCGCTAATCTGGTAATAGAATCAAGCAAAATTACTACGTCTTTTCCACTTTCAACAAGCCTTTTTGCTCTATCTAAATAAAGTTCGGCAAGTTTTACGTGCCTTTCAGGCGACTCATCAAAAGTAGAAGCTACCACCTCTCCTTTGGTCATACGCTGACAAAAATCAGTTACTTCTTCAGGCCTCTCGTCAATAAGCATTACGATTACGTGAGTTCTTGGATATTTTTCGTTTATCGAGGTTGCTATTTGCTGTAAAAGTGTGGTTTTTCCTGCCTTGGGAGGTGCAACGATCAACGCGCGTTGGCCTTTGCCTATGGGCGCTAAAATATCAATAGCACGTAAGGCAGTTTTGTCGGTTGAGCCCAATTCAAACTTTTCGTTGGGATAAACAGCCGTTTTCTTTTCAAGAGATGGACCTCTTTCGTAAAGTTCTCGTTTTTCAGAATTGATTTTTACCACTTCGCTAACGTATCTACAGCCCTTTTCTCCTTTTTTATTTATCGCATATCCAACAAGTTTATCGCCAGATTTTAAATTGTACATCGATATCATTTTGGGATCTACGAAAAAGTCGGGATATTTTTCGAGAAGATTTATGTTGCGTAAAAATCCATATCCGTCAGGCATTATTTGCAAAATACCGCGAGCCACTATCATTTCGGGCTCGGCATCGCAATCGGTATCGCAAAACGTTAAAGGCAGAGGAACTAATACGTCTTCGTAAGTAAATAGACTTCCGGTATAATCGTTTTCGCCGTTTATTGTGGTAGGCTTAAATGGCACGTACGGCCTGTAAAGCTGGGGGTCTTCTATCTGTTCGTCACTAGCTTCATGCCTATCTTTTGGTTTTCTGCCGCGGTTAGATTGCTTTTTGGGGGTTTTGTTCCCCATTTGAATATCGATAATCGCATCCATCATTTCTCTGCGATTTTTTGTACCCGGAGTGCCGCCAAGCTTTCGTAACAAAGTTCTTAAATCGTGTATATTAAGCGAATCAAGCTGTGCGGTGGTATATATATCCTCTTTCATTTTCAATTCTCCTTTTAAAATTCACTATCGTCAACGTCGTATACCGTCATTTCGTTGGGAAGCTTAATGATTTCAAATTGAGCACAAACCTTTTCTACCCTATCAAACATATCTAAAAATAAACTTTTTCCTTCAATATCTACAGTACTGCGGGGAGTTTTATAGTGCATTGGAATAACAATTGAGGGGTTGAGCTTCATCACGTATTTATACGCCTCCTCAGCATCGATAGTATACGTTGAACCTACGGGAATGAGTAAAACGTCTACTCGACCGATTTTCTCACAAAGTTCCTCGTTATATGGTTGCCCCAAATCACCTAAATGACAAACGTTAAATTGGTCAATTTTGAATTTAAATATTAAATTTTCGCCTCGTTTAAATCCCATTACCTCGTCGTGATAGCTGTTTACCGTTTTTACCCAATCGAATTTATGCGTATTTTGAGCGTTAATAATAACTCTTGCGTCAACCATCTCGGTTGCACAATGATCAAAATGAAAATGCGAGCACGCACAAAAATCGGCACTAACCCTTTTTAAGGGATAACCGATGTTTTTAAAAGGGTCGATTACTACCGATTTTTGATTATCGGCAAGCAAAAAACAAGCATGTCCTAAATAATTTACACGCATAACTAACCTTCCTTATTATTTTGTAAAAAAAATGGGAAAATGAAAAATGAAAAATTAAAAATGAAAAAAATGTATAAAAATAAAAAATAAATGAATATTATTCGCCAAGAAGTTTATTAACTATTGCATAAGCCACCTTAATTCCGTCGGCTGCTGCGCTAGTAATACCGCCTGCGTAGCCCGCTCCCTCCCCGGCAGGATAAAGACCTTTTACGTTTACGCTTTGCATGGTAAGATCGCGCAAAATTCTTAATGGAGAGGATGTTCTGCTTTCTACTCCGGTTAAAATTGCATCACCTACGGCAAAGCCCTTTAATCTTTTATCCATATCAATTATACCACTAATTAAAGAATTTGTAAACGATTTTTCAAAAAAATTATTGAGCTGATAAAACTGCGTGCCCATAGGATAAGTGGGTAAAACCTCTCCAAAGCTACTGCTCTCTTTTCCGCTTATAAAATCTTTTACCAATTGAACGGGCGCTTTATAGTTACCGCCGCCTGCCAAATAGGCTCGTCTTTCCATATCACGCTGAAATCTTACGCCGGCCAAAGCATCGCTACCGTCGTAATCAGCTGTTGTTACTTTACAAACGATTGCGCTATTTGCATTAACTCCATCGCGCTTATATTCGCTCATACCGTTAACAACAACTCCACCCTCTTCACTCGTAGCGGGCATTACGTAACCGCCCGGGCACATGCAAAAGGTAAACACGTCACGCTCGCCCGCGTGACTAACTAACTTATAGTCGGCGCTCGGTAATTCCTTATAAATTTTGCCGTATTGAGCAAAACCAATATTATTTTGTAAATGTTCAATTCTAAAACCAACGGCAAAATCCTTACTTTCCATCGCCACGCCTAAATTATATAACTTTTCGAAGGTATCACGCGAGCTGTGACCGATCGCAAGAACAACGTTGTTGGTTTTTAAATATTGAGTTTGACCTTCTTTTAAATATGTGATACCTGTTATTTGACCATTTTCGATGCAAAAATCGTTAACTTTTGCATCAAAAATAACTTCTCCCCCAAGGTTGATAATTTGATTTCGTATATTTGCAACCACCCTTGGAAGGTTATCGCTACCGATATGAGGCTTTGAAAGATATAAAATTTCGCTAGGCGCTCCATACTTAACAAAATCCTCAAGTACCATTTGCACCCTTTCGTTATTAACTTGCGTGTTTAATTTTCCATCGGAAAAAGTGCCTGCTCCGCCCTCTCCGAACTGAACGTTACACTCCGGCGATAAAATTTTTGTTTTAATAAAATTTTCGTTAGTTTTTGCGCGTTTTTCAACGTTGCTGCCTCTTTCAATTAATGTAACTTTTATTTTGTGGCGAGCAAGATAAAGAGCGCAAAAAAGCCCGCAAGGGCCGCTTCCTATAACCGTTACTTCACCACGAACTGCGCGATAATCGCGTTCTACGGGCACTTCTTGAGTTAAGGAATACTCTACGTTGTAGGTAAAAAATATGTTATTTTTATCACGAGCGTCAAGCGATTTTTTAATTATTTTAAAACTTTTTATAGAGTTTTCGCTAACTCCTGCAAGCTTTGCAGTTCTCGACTTTAATAGGTTTTCACTTTGACCTAATTTTAATTTTATACCGTTAATTTTTTGCATTTATATCCTCCGCGGCAATGGCGGCACTTGTAAATGCCCACTGCAAATTATATCCTCCACAATCGCCGTCTACGTCAAGTGCCTCACCTATAACGTAAAGACCTTTAACGATATTGCTTTGCATTGTATGTGGATTAATTTCGCTGCATTTTATTCCGCCTGCGGTAACCTGCGAGCATTCAAAAGATACTGTACCTAAAACGTCGAGCGAAAAACATTTAATCGCACCTACGATTTTTTGTGCATTTTTGCAAGTAGCAGTTTGGGTAGGCGAAATATCTATACTCTTTAAAACTGCCAATGCAAGCCTAGTTGGTAAAACGGAAACGAGCAACCTTTCGCAAGTAATGTTCCCACATTTTTTGATAAGCATTTCGTATAATTTACCCTTTGAAATATAGGGCAAAAACTCTACGTTAATTGTGGGATTTTTTATTCCCTTTAAATATGCAGAAAGCGAAAATATCGCGTTACCGCTAACGCCGTAATCAGTAAATAAAATATCTCCTTCAAAAGTGCAAACATGCCCTTTATCGCTATATAGGCCGACTTTTGCCTCTTGTTTTACTCCCTTTAACCCCTTAATTTTTTCTCTTTCTGTTTTTAGTTGAACCAAAGAAGGAGATAGATCTGTAACTGTATGATTAAAGCCTTTTGCAAGCGCAAAACTTTTGCCGTCTGTTAAAAATCCCGCACCGCTGCTTCCGCCAAAAGCAAAAACAACTTTTTTTGCTTTAAATTGCATTCCGTTAGAACAACCGATTATAAAATCGCCCGCTTTTGTTACCGAAGTAACGTAGCATTCGGTAAATACGCTTACGCCGTAATCTTCTATTCTAAAACGCAAAACGTCTAAAATAGCACTTGCTTGATAAGATGCAGGATAAACTTTATTTGCGTTGTGAGTAGTTAGCAATCCAAGCGAAGAAAAATATTCGATAAGATGTGTATTAGTGTATCGCTTTAAAGCAATTTCTGCAAATTCTTTATCTCCATGATAAAAATCGGCACTAACGTTTAAGTTAGTAATATTTCCTTGCCCGTTACCCGTTGAAAGAATTTTTTTACCAACACGCTTATTTCCCTCTATAACGGCTATCTGACTGCCGTATTTTTCACCGAGCATGGATGCCAGACATAAGCCTGAAAATCCGCCCCCAATAATTGCAACTGAAAAATTTTTCATAACCGTTCTCCTAAACCTTTTTAGTAATCGTTTGACATAACCACTTAAATGTATTAAAATGTTACTAACGAATACACTAAAGGATTAAAAATGCATAGAATTGAAAACCAAGCTAATGGTAAATGGGTAATAGTTAAAGAAAACGCACGGCTCTACTTTGCGAATCTGCTAAATGATAAAAATGAAGTTTTACTGCGAAGTGAAAACTACACTTCATTAAGCGGTTTAAAAAGCGGGGTTGATACCTTAAAAAATAATATTCAAGCCAAAAATTATGCTTTAGCTTTAAATTCAGAAGGTAAATTCGTTTTTAAAATTTTTTCCACAGCAAACAGAATTCTTTGTGTAAGCAATGGCTACGAAAGTAGAGATTTATGCGAAAAAGCTTTTGAAATAATTTACGAAACCAATAAAAACTCAATTGTTACTCAACTATCTTAAGCACCGCAATTAGAGCGGTGTTTTTTAATAAGTTGGCCTATAGGTTGATTAACGGCACTTATAAATTAATTGTTTTCTGCTAAAGTGCTTTTGATTTTTTGCAAATCTTCCATCCATAAATCATAGCACGCATCACTTGGCATTCGTAAATCCCCCCTGGGAGAAAGACTTACAACACACGCCTTTACGCCATCTGGTGAGCAAGAGCGCTTAAACTGCTGGGTGAAAAATCTTTTTATAAAGTTTTCGAGCCATTTTAAAATAGTTTTATCGTCGTATTCCCCTTTAAAAGTATTACGGCAAAGATAAAACACCTTAGAAGGTAAAAATCCGTTTTTGAGTATATGATATAAATAAAAATCATTCAAAACGTAAGGCCCTACAAAATTTTCGGTAGGTTGTGTAATTTCGCCGTTTTTACTTGGCTTAAGCTCTGGACTTATAGGAGTATCGGCAATATCACTTAATACTTGACCAAGCTTTCCGCCTCGTTTTTTAGCAAAATATAATACCATTTGTTTTACAAGCGTTTTTGGCACGGAGCAATTTACACTGTACATAGACATATGATCGCCGTTGTAGGTTGCCCACCCCAAAGCCATTTCAGAAAGATCGCCAGTACCTATTACCATACCACCTACTTTGTTTGCATAATCCATAAGCACTTGCGTACGTTCACGCGCTTGTGAATTTTCGTAAGTAATATCCGAAACCGAACAGTCTTGCCCTATATCACTAAAATGTTGCATTACACTTGCTTTTATGTTAATTTCGATAAACGAGCATTTAAGCTCGCTAGCAATTACGCACGCATTGTTATAAGTTCGGTTACTCGTTCCAAAGCAAGGCATCGTAATAGCAATCAAATCTTCGGGATTTCGGTCTGCAAGCTTTAGCGCTTTTTCGCAAACGAGCATTGCAAGAGTACTATCCAACCCTCCAGATAGGCCTAAAACGAGCTTTTTTGCATTTATATGCTCCATACGCTTTAATAAGCCCTGAGCTTGAATGGTTAAAACATCTTCACATAGTTCGGCAATTTCTTGCTCGGTAGTAGGAACGAATGGGGTTTTTGAGTATTCGCGCAGTAAACCCTTGCGTTTATTTAACGCGCTGTAAGTAATATGACAGTAATCGGTTAAATCAGCCGGTAACTTCAGCTTAACTATTCTCTCGTGTTCGATAAGGCCGCAATCGACGTCTGCTATAGCGATTCCATTCTCAAAAGGCTTGCTTTCAGCCAAACACTCGCCTGCATCACAAATAATATTGTGCCCGCCGAATACTAAATCGGTAGAACTTTCACCCTTACCCGAAGATGAATAAATATACACACACAAGCACTTTGAAGCGTGCATTGAAAGCATTTTTTTACGATAATGCTTTTTACCTGCGATCTCGTTACTTGCTGATAAATTAGCAATTATGGTAGCGCCCTCTCTGCAGTGAGCGATTGATGGAGAATTAACTACCCATAAATCTTCGCAAAGCTCACATGCAACCCTCATTTGAGGCATTAAAGCGTTTTCTAAAACAATTTTATAACCAAATGGAATTGGCTTTTTATCAATATAAATAGTGCTAACCTGCTCGTCTGCCTCGCAAAACCAACGTTTTTCATAAAATTCGCCGTAGTTTGGCAAATTCTTTTTTGGAATAATAGCCAAAATTTCGCCGTTACAAATGGCGGCAGCGCAGTTATATAGCCTACCGGTATGTTTTATGGGTAAACCGACGAACACGAGCATACTAATGCCTTCGGTTGCCTTTGCTACACGTTTTAGCCCCTCCATCGCGCCCGTTAATAGCGCTTCTTGAAACAAAAGATCACCCGCAGTATACGCGGTTAAATTAAGCTCGGGAAAAACGGCAAGCGAAACACCTAGTTTATTTGCTTTAGCGATAAGTTCAATCGTACTGTTAACGTTAAAATCAACGTTACCAACCTTAACCTCGTTGGTTAAAGCGGCACAACGAACTAATCCGTAATTTTCTTCAATAACGCACGTTGCATTAATTTCGCTGGTTTGCCCAACCGAAGAAAGCGAAACCCCAAGAGCGGTTGCGAGCTTATTTGCCGTTTGCACCTTTACACTTGCAATAGCACCCGAAAACAGTTTATTAACCGTTCCGAGCGAAACGCCTGAAGCTTGTGAAAGTTCCTTTAAAGTTACGCCCCTTTCTCTACGGGCTTTTTTTAATATTTCAATAATTTCGTTCATAACTACCTCTTGTAATAATTTTACCATAACTTATAAAAGTTTGTAAAGCATAATTTTACCTTTTATAAATTTTTTATACTCCTTATGCACAAAAGTTTTTATATTAGGTTGACATATTATTTTTATTGATTTATAATTAATCTATAAAAAATTTAGGTGATTATATGAATATTGACGTTAAGAGCTATAAACAGTTTTATTTTGATACTGCTATTAAAATTTTTAACACTCCTAGCCCCACCGGCTACTATACCGAAATAGAAAGCGTATTAAAGCAATACGCAGATGACCTTGGCGTAAAATTTGAACGCACCAACAAAGGTTGCTTTATTTTTACCGTTCAAGGAGAAGACCAAAGCGCGCTTGGCCTTGCCGCCCATGCCGATACTTTGGGCGCAATGGTAAGATCTATTTCCCCAAGCGGAATTAAGTTTACAAAAATCGGTGGTCCAATACTTTCTACCTTCGACGGCGAATATTGCACAGTTATAACCAGAAAGGGCAAAAAATATAGCGGAACGTTTTTATCCACAAGCCCGTCAAAGCACGTTTACACTGATGGCGACACTTTACTACACACCGAAGAAAATATGTACGTTCGACTTGACGAAAACATAAAAACCCCTGCCGATGTTGATAAACTCGGTATTCGTGCCGGCGATTATATTGCGTTAGACCCTAAAACAACGGTTACTTCTTCGGGATATTTAAAGTCGCGTTTTATTGATGATAAAGCGAGCGTTGTTGCGTTTATTACCGTTTTAAAGATAATAAAAGATTATAATATTAAACTTAAAAATACGGTAAAAATGCTGGTAACTATGTACGAAGAAGTTGGTCACGGAGCAAGCTTTATTCCCGAAAATATAGTTAAAATGCTATGCGTTGATATGGGTTGTATTGGCAAAGACTTAACTTGCACAGAGCATACCGTTAGCATTTGCGCTAAAGATTCGCACGGGCCTTACGACTACGATTTTACCAACCAACTCATTAAACTTGCAGAAGATAACAATCTAGATTTTGCAGTTGACGTTTATCCCTATTACGGCTCTGACGTTGGAGCTATGTGGAGCGCAGGATACGACATCCCCGGTGCGTTAATCGGCACGGGAGTTCACGCTTCGCACGGTATGGAAAGAACTCATTTTGACGGAATAGAAAACACAATTAAATTAATATTGCTTTATTTAGGCGTTTAATCCAAAAAAGCTTTTGCAAAAAAATGCAAAAGCTTTTTTTATATGAAATTATAATTTTTTATAAATTTTGACAAATTCTATTTTAAATTTTCAGCTATAGCGGTAAGTTTTCTCAATCTGTGGTTTAAACAACTTTTAGAAATACCCAAAAGATCTGCCAAATCGCTTAACGGAAGCTCGCTGTGTTTAAGGCGTGCTTTTGCAGTTTTTGCAAGCTCGTCTGATAAATTTTCAAGCCCTATAGTATCAGCGATGGTCTTTATTGCATTACATTGTTTAACACTTGCCTCTACCTGCTTATTAACGTTAGAAATTTCGCAATTTGTAACCCTATTCGTTTGATTTTTTACGTCGCGAAAAACAACGAGATCAGAAAACTCTAAAACGGCGTTAATTGCACCCATGTATGCCAAAATATCTTTTATTTCTTCGTGTTGCTTAAAATAAACTATATAATTGCCCTTGCGCTCGATTAGTTTAGGCAAAAAATTAACACTGCCTAATAGATTACAAAAATGCAAGGCGGTTAAATAATTTGAGAACACAAACTCTAAATGATAGCCTGTAGTTGTAGATTTTACCTTTACGTCAGGTACGGTAAGCGAACCGCTACCCATAAACGCTCCGCGAACGTAAGCGCGCTTACAGCACTCGTTTTCTACCAAATAATCCTCGGGCTCGATAACTAAAGTAAGCTGATTACCGTCAACGCGAATAATGCCAAGCTCAACTAAAATACTCAAGCTGTTTTCGTTAAGCACGGTAAAGCCCGTAATTCCGCTTTTACCTACGTTATAAACGGGGCGCGCATTGAATAAATCTTGCATTAATCCGCCATAATATTCCGCACAATTTGCGGGAGCTGAAAGAGTTAACCCATAATTTCTGTTTTCGGATACGATGCTACCCGCAGTTCTCACGAAAGCAGATAGAGCTGCAAGTTTACAACAACTTTGGTCATAAGTAATTTCGCACAGTTCAGCCTTTGTTTTTTCGTTTAAACTCATAAATTCTTCTCCTTAAATGCAGAAAAACGCAAATTAGGCTTATTTCCGCAAAGGTTGTGAATTCGTTTATTGGGAATGCTTATGCGAGATAGTAGATCGCTGTAAAGCGAGCAATCGCCAACTCTATCAGGCGAGTGCGCATCTGAATCGATAACGAAATTCACGTTAGTTTTATCTACAATATTTTGCCATTCTTCATCCGTTAAATGAACTTTTTTGGTATTAATTTCTAAATAAGTGCCGTAATCTTCAAGGCATTTTGCAACCTCTAACGAGTTTGCGTAGCAGCAAAAATTGAGGTGAGTTAAAATGTCTATAGGGTTATTTTTTATGGCGTTTATATACGCAGCGGTGGTATTTTTTACTAGTTTATCGCTGGGAGAAAGTTTTAATACACTCGTAAAAAAATTGCTGCCGAAAAATTTAAAATAATCGCTTGCCCTATCTAAGATTACAAATCGGTGTATGCCAGCCAAAAATACGTCGATATAAGAATAATCTTCAACTTTAAGATCTGTTTTACCGCTTAATCCGAGTAAATTTGATTCAATTCCGAGAAAAACTTCAACACCAGTTTGTTTTTGCGCCTGCTCACACTCCATTTTCATTTGCTTTAGATATTTTCGGCGCATACCAAAAGCCGGGTGCGAAAAACCGTGATCGGCAATTGCAATCCCCTTTAAGCCCTTTTGTTTTGCGGCTAACGCATTATCTAAAATACTGCCCGAGCCGTGACTAAAAGTCGTATGAGTGTGAAAATCGTAATCAATCATCAAAAATACCTATGTATTTAATTTCTTCTTTAAGCTTTACGTTTTGAGTTTGATAAACTTTATTTTTTATAAATTTGATCAAATCGTAAATATCTTGCGAGCTATTGCCCGTGTTTAAAATAAAATTAGCGTGCTTTTCAGAAACTTTTGCTCCGCCAATCGAATACCCTTTAAGCCCTGCCGTATCTATAATCTTACCGGCAAAATATCCGTCGTTTAAAAATACAGAACCACAGCTTTTGCCGTGCGGTTGACTGTTTTTGCGTAATTTTTTAAACTTTTCGCGCTTACTTTGAATTATATCGCTTTCGCTTGGTTTTAATACGAAGCATACCGAACTTATAATTTCACCCTTTTTTTTACAAAATATACTGTTACGGTAGCCAAAATCACAGCTTTGATTATTATAAACAGCTTTGTCGGTTACGACGTAGGCAACGTATTCGCTAAGGCTTTTTGTAAAACAGCCTGCGTTCATACAAACCCCGCCACCGACGCTGGCCGGAATACCATCAGTAAACTCTAACCCACCAAGACAATTTATTTCGGCAATTTCACGCACTTCAGATAGCTTCGCCCCACATTCAGCACGTATACAAGCACCGCTAACTGTAATTTTTGACATTTTGCAGCTATTAATAACTATACCGTTAAACCCTTTATCAGAGCACAGTAAATTTGTGCCGAAGCCAATTACCTCAATAGGTATATCCGTTTTGGTGCACGCACATAGCTGTTCGTGACTTTTAGGAAATACCATTATTTTTGCAGGCCCGCCCGTGCGGTAGGCGCAATAATTAGAAAGGCTTTCGTCTATTTTATATTCTACGTTAGCCCTCGTAATCGCATTTACATATTCGCTTAATTGCATTCTTACTCCTATTTTACACTAAAATTGAGTTTATTTCAATTGTTTTAACACACTTTTTATACTTTGAGCGTTTTCACTGTAATTATTACTCAAGCTTTTTATATTTTGCAGCTTTTCATAAGACAAAAATGGCTGTAAAACGTAATCGTATTGAGTATTATATATTATTTTCAATAGTGATGAACTGTTTTTTTCGCTTTGCTTGCCGTATGCGAGCATACCTATTTTTTCAAGCTCGTTTTCGCTTTGTTCCTTTTGCAAAATCCATTTTATGAACGAAAGTGCTGAATAATAATTATTACCATCGGCAAGCACGCTTAAATACTGATATAAATCGTTAAAACCGCAAAGCGGAACAACTTCTAAATCGTACCCCTTACCTGATAGCCTATGCAAATCGCGTTGCGTTCCTATAAGTGCCAATTTTTCATCAGCGTAAAAACAGCTCAATGCGTTAGTTGATTTTTCTACCGTTTTTATCGGAATTTTTACGTTTGAAAGCTCATAAGCGAGCATAGGCAAAGTGTTTTGCTGATCGCTTATTATAACTCCACTTATTTTTTGCCCCTTTCTTGCTACGTATACGTAACCGCCCATACACCAAACTACCGCATAGCACCTTTCTCCATAAGAGCCGATTTGCTCTTTAAAAGGTAAAGCATTAAGCCTTGAATATGGCAGATTTACTCCATTTGAATAAGAAAATATATCGGGAAAAATTCCCTTTTTAAAGTTCTGCTCTGCCGAATATGCGGTGTGTAACGTTACCGTTATAACCACGTTGCTCTTTTTGGCATATTCTTCCGCCAGTTTTTTTAAAAGAGAAGCGCGTGAGCCTACTCCCCCTTCAAATCCATCGATATGCCAAAGCTGCAAATAACTTTTGTAGTCGTCGGTTTGCGCACGAGTAAAGGATGCTGGCTTTATTATTATCAGCGATAAAACACTCGTAACGCTTAAAAAAATAGATAAAAAAATAAAGAGCAACTTTTTCATACACAAAAGTATATGTTCGAGTTGCTCTTTTAATTAATCTTTTTTGTTTAATTCTTATAAAATATCGAGATTCTTTTTGAATATCCTCTTGAAATCTGGCGCTGCGTTCATAGCATCTTTAATTTCGAGAGTAGCATCGGCAGTAAGTTCGGTTTTCATAATAACCGAATCACCTAAAACGTCGCAATTAAGCCCTGAAACGCAACCGGCCATGCTTCTATCTAAACTTTCGGCAATTCTTAAAATGATACCGAGTTTTCTAATAACTTCAACGTCTGTTTCGTTGAGATAATCTTTAAAGCGAACGAGCTCTGAAAGCGCAAAGTCATCGTTTTTATGAACGTCTACTACTTGCGCAGCGAGAACTATTTCGCGATGGGTTACGCCTTAAATGGCTGAATTTAAAACTATATAACTGCTATGCTTTTGATAGTCGTAATACTTAATACTCGTACCTGCATCGTGAAGGTATGCGGCAATTTTTAAAATTCTTAAATACTGACGGGGGAATTTGTGGAGCACGCGGAGCTGTTTAAAGAGGTTAACCGAGAGGTTAAGCACCTGTTCAACGTGCTTTTCGTTACAGCCGTAGTATTTAGTAAGAGTTTTTAAACTATAGGTTAAAACGTCGCTAATGGGCTTTTCCACCGTTAAAGGCATTGCGTAGTTAAACATTACGCCCTCACGCAAACCGTTGCCTGCAATAACTATCTCGTTAAAGTTTTTGTAGTTAATAAATGACTTAACAGCCGCAAGCGCACTGGGTAATATATCTGCTCTGGTAGAAGAAACGCCTTTA
>JAFTIY010000086.1 GCA_017456665.1 Clostridia bacterium
AAGTAATTGACAAATAAGAATTTGTATAAAGAAAGCTGTATGGTACAATGTGACGGATAGTGTCGTGACTTTTTGCGGTGGCGATGTTATAATGAACTCACAATAGCAAGGAGGTTACATTATGACTTTTGGTGAAAAATTAAAAAAGCTGCGAAATGACAATCAGCTTACTCAAGACGAGTTGGCTGAAAAGATCTATGTCACAAGAACAGCTATCTCAAAGTGGGAAACTGACAAAGGATATCCAAGTATAGATAGCTTAAAACAACTCTCTAATCTTTTTCATATCAGTATAGACGAGTTAATATCCGATACCGATATCGAGAATAAGCGACTGCTTGATGAAGCGCAAAGCCGTAAGTTTTATTGGTTCGCTATTGCTTGTCTTGCGGTAGCAACGGTCAGCGCGGTAATAAACTATTTCACAAAGATACCATATCTCAACATTATCAGTTTTTCGGGAGTGATTGGATACATCGTGTTAGGTTTGCTTTCCAAGCCAAAATACAAGAGGATAGCTGCGAGGAAAATGGTACTGCCGTATGTGCTTTCTCGGTTAGTGATACTTGCAGTTATCATTGCGGTTATAGCTTACGCATTTATTGAAACATAAACAAATTCCAATTTATCGAACTAAAAATGGGTGCAAGTCCATAGGAAAAATGCACTCATAACTCTAAATTTTGCACCCAATCGTTCAATTATTGAAATCGTATCAAAATTTTAGATTACTTACAAAAAAAGTCGTATCAGAAAGATACGGTTTTTTTTTATCTAAACTGCTCTGATCCAGAGTTTGAAGATCTATCTGCCCTTGGCGTAGAATTCGCCATATGGGCATAATTCCCGGTAGATAAGTATTAGATTAGCATATGTAGCTATTTGCCCGACCTGGGCTATTAATATTATTGGCGGTATGCGGTGTGAGTGCTTGAAAGGGCACTCGCATTTTTTTATGGTAAATATTATTTTGATGAGCCAGCACAATTTAACTATATCCGCAAACGATAAACAAAACACCAGACCTTTTTAGTCTGGTGCTTACCCGTAAAAATTATCGCTACGTTACAAACAATTGTTGATTTTTAAATAAAATAAAGCAAAAGTTATTCAGTGGGTACGCCAAAATTGTAAATTCCGTACCCTTTATCGTTTTTTACGACTAAAAAATATAACTCAATTACCTGCGAGCCTATAGTCGCTATGCAATTGAATTCGTAAACGCTTCCGCCGTAATTGCTATTGTAATAGGAGGCTGAAAAGCGCGTGTGGCGATTAAATGAAACTCCGGCAGAAAAATCAATTGAGTGCTGCCCCTCAAAATAGCTTACGTATTGCTCTAATTGGTCAGCTGAAGGGTTAGATTGCGGATGAAGCATTTCTTTTGCTTGGTCTATATCTTCTTCAGTGAGCTTGTTGCAAAAATTTTCAGCAAGTTCGTAAGCAAGTGCCATTTCTTCTTTCATTTGGTTAAAAATTGAACAGCCAGAAAGCGTTAGCGTGCAAACTATAATTATTGCAATAATAAGTTTTTTCATTAATTATCCTCTTTTAGTTTAATATGCAAACGAAGGCGCTTGTAGCCGTTTAAGCAAAACCATGAGCCTTATAACGATAAAAGTATATCATAAAAAGTATATCATAACGGGTATTTTTTGTCAATTTATTTTGTTAAATGGGAGCATTTTTGTTCATTTGTCAATTATTTATTAACAGGCTATTGTGTTTTAGTGTGTTTTGTGATATAATACTTTGAGTAAGGCAAAGCGCATTCTTCTTATATTTATACGGCAGCAATGATCGCGCTTGGCTAAAATTGATTACCAAGGAGAATTATTATGAATAAAGGGCATAGATTTATCGCTCTTATCGGGTTGTTAACCTTGCTGCTTTTAACAACCTTATGCGGATGTGAATTTATAGATTCGGTGCTAGGTAAAAACAGCGAGCAAAATCGGCTACCGGGCGGCTTAAATCCGCAACAGAGCGAAAATAAAAGCGAGCACTCAAGCGGGCAATCAAATGAGAATTTGGGCGGCTCAACCGATGGTAGTTGCGAGCACGAGCTTTTATGGATTGAGCAAATAGAGCCCACGTGCGAAGAAGAGGGTAGGCTGGCGCATTACTATTGTTCAATATGCGAAAGTTGCTTTAATGAAGCTATAGAGCCACTTTATTCAATTATAGCACCTTCTTTAGGTCACGCTTACGGCACGCTTTACGATGCAAAACCGTCTACCTTTTTTGAAAAGGGTAACGTGGAGTATTATCATTGCTTTAACTGCGGAAGATTTTTTGATAAGAACTTGCTTTATATTAACGACGTTACTACCGATAAAATTTCAACCGAGCTTGCAATAGGTATAAACGGGCAAATTAAAGCTGATTTTGAAATTGTTGAAGAAAGTAGCGATCGCATTACTTGGCAAATAAGCGGATTAAAGGTAACAGCTGGCGACGTTGTAACTGTTTGTTTGAAAAATAACACCGAAAACGCATTTGAGTTTTCGGTTGAGCCTAATTGCAATTTAAATTCGCAAAATAATCAAATTTATAAAAGCGCGGTTTCAAACGTTACGTTAACGGCAACTCCCAATTTAATGACTATTAGCGTAGACGGGTATTATTCTGTAGGAATGATATATTACGTTGGTTATGCAAGTGGGCAAGCTGAAAGCGCTATGGAAAAAAGCCAAACCGAAAATGGAGAGCATTTAGTTACCTTAACCTTATCTGCAAACGATTATATTTATGTAAACGCCTACGAGTACGACGGAGTAACCGAAGAGTACGTTAATTCTTATTGCGCTTTGGTAAACACGTCATCTCAAATTGCAGTTGAGCAATCTCCCTTTATTAAAATTTGTGAAAGCGGAACTTATACTGTAATATTTAACGAAAACACTAAAACTGTAACCATTGTTAAAGTATAAAATAAATAAGCGGGCGGCAATTAATTTATAGCCGCCCATTTTTTATGTAAATGCCGTTAATCGCGTTATAGCCCCACTTTTTAATAAAAAAGGCCGCTTTTTAAGCGGCCGTAATATTAATTGTTTAATAAAAAGGTTTCAACCTGCTTTAGCGATTTTGCTTCAAAAGTAATATTAAGGCTGGGCGGGGGATTAGCATTATCCCAATTGAGCCATACGCAGGGAAGATTTGCGTTGTTTGCACCTTGAATATCGCTGGTTAGTGAATCGCCTATAACTATAGCGCGTGAGTGGTTATAGTTTTTAATTTTTTGTGCTACTAAATCAAAAAACAGCTTTTGGGGCTTTGCTACACCCATTTGTTCAGAAATAAACACCTGTTCAAAATATGGCTCAATCGGCGAGCCTTTTATTCTGCCTTCTTGAACCTTGGTAACGCCGTTGGTTATTAAAAAAATGCGTTTATTGGCCTTTTTTAAATTGTCTACAAGTTGCATAGAATAGTCGTAAAGAATGCTTTGCTTTGATAACGCGTGAAGGTAATCGTCGTCAAATTTAACGGCGTTTCCGTTTTTTATGCCCAAATATTCGTAAAGCTGTTCAAATCTTCTAACTACCAAGCGGTTTTTAGTTACCAGCCCTTTTTCGAGATCTTCCCAATTTTTTAAGTTTATTTTTTTGTATACTTCAAAAATTTCTTTAGTGGGATTAACTCCGTTTTGCTCAGCAACCTCGTAAAAGGCTATTTCTTCCGATTTGTCAAAATCGAACAACGTTCTGTCTGCATCAAAAAGTAAAATATCGTAACTCATGGCTAAATTGTAACATAACTTTAATTAATTTGCAACTAAATAACTGCAACAGCTACTGCAGGTAGAGTAAATTATATACTTTTATCGCCTATTTTTGCAATTTACTTCAACCTTAACTTTTGCGATTTGCAATATATTGTCTTTAAAGGCGGCGTATTTTTGGTAATGTTTTTTATAAAGCAGTTCTTTAATTTTAAAAAAGTCGCTATCAGTATCCTTGCTCAAATTAAAAAGCCGGGTGATTTCGTCGGTGAGCTTGTTTTTAAGTGCTAATAAGCCCTCATCTGAAACGCTTCCCGTTTGAAAGAGCTCTTTTACGTTTTCGGTTAAATAGGTTTCTTCCTTTTCGCAAATTAGGTCTAACGAAAAGGTAATTTGCGGTATGCCTTTGTCGGTGTTGATTAAAATTTTGTAATCGTTGGCAATAATCGAAATGAGAGCGTTTACATCATTGCCGTTTTTATTAATTACGATTGGCAAAAAGCATTCGCGCGCGCGCTTGGTCATAACGTTAGAGCATAGCGTTTGCTCTGCTGTAAACTCGCACGCTATTTTACCATTGGTAAAAAGTACGGTTTTAGTTGCATCAAATACGGTAGAACCGCTTTCACTCGATTGCGAGCCGCCTTTGCTACCTTCACTTCCTCCTTGACCACTTTCGCTTCCTCCTTTGCCCCCACTTCCGCTTCCTTGCGCAATCGGCGTTGCGTTAATTGCAGTGGAATAACTGCCTGTAGAACTCGTTTGCCATTTTGGTTTATCGCCGGCCTGAACTATTTTTATTAGTGGCATAAAAAAGAATGATGAACGCGAACGGTTTAATGCGCAAATCTCGCGCACGTCGGCAACTAAAACTGCGCTTGCTCTATCTAAATTGCGTAAGAGAACCTTTTGTAGAGCGAATGATGAAACGTAATCTAACGGGGTGGGGGATGATAAAATTTCGCGTGCGCTACCTTCACACGTAGCTATTACCGCCGAGTTTAAAAAGCGGTTAGAGGTTAAAACGTAGTCGACTACCGGCATAAAATCGTGTTCTACAAACGATTGACCTAAAATTATAAGATTGCAAAAGGTGAGTTTAGGATACCATCCCGTTTCTCTAGAAATATTTTCGAGAGCGGCAAAGAGGGTGCTTCCCTTTGCCGATAATAGTGCGTCGCTGTTAGTTGCCGTTTGGTCGCTCGCTTGAGGAACTGCAACTTGTGCGGTAACTTCAAGAGTGCTTTCATCTACGTAATCTATGCCTATTGCTGCAACGATTGCTGTTTTTTCTATGTCGATAAGCTGAAAATCGCTCGTAAAAAACATAAGCGCGGCAAGTAAAAAAAGTGCAAAAATAATTTTAGACCTTTTGTACATCCTTTTTCCCTCCAAGTAGATAAAGCAATGGCATGATATATCCGCATATTAAAAAAAGTGGGGTTAAATATTTGGTATAAAATGCTAATACGGCGGTATATTTTGCCGAAAATAAAATGGTTAATAAAAGCAAGAGTAAGCAAATAATAATTGCAGGTATTTTTGAGCGGTTTAACCCGAGTGATGCTGTTAAGCATTTTACCGAGCAAACTACCGGTATGGCTATTGAAAAAACTCCCGAAAAACATAAAATAAAGGTGGCAACGTAATCAAATCTACCAACGTTTACTAGCGAAACGCTAAAAATACTTATTTCGCTCAAGGCAACGTTTTGTGCAGGCGATACGTAGGTAAAAATTCCGTAAAAAATACAGTAAAATAAAATAACTGCGCAAAAGGGTAAAAGATAGCTTGCAAAAATTTTTAACCCCGATTTTTTTTGTAAATCAAACCTGCCTAAAAAAAAGAGTAAATATATTGCATCATTAAACCACCAAAGTGCGTTTAATGCAGTTATAGGCCCACTTTTATTGCTTCCTGCAATTAGTGGTAAAAGTGCTGAAAAATCTGTGGAAAAAACTGAAAGAAAAAATATTAAGCCTAAACCGATAAGGGTAAAAACTACGGCGAATTCACTAACTCTTCCAAGTACTTTAAATCCCTTTATGCAAAGATAAAAAATTATCGCAAAACACGGATAAAAAACGGGAGCAAGCGGTAGAGTTTCGTAAAATGAATATTCAATAAGTTGTTTGTGCTCTATTATCGGAATAAACGCCTTTAATAAAAAGAAAATCGAATAGATAAAAAACACTCCCTTTGCCAGCGTTGGGGAGGCTTCGTTTAAAACGTTAAAAAAGCTTTTATTGCCGTTTTTTTTGCATACGTATATTAAAAAAAGCAACAAAATTAGGTCAAGGGATAGTAAAATGATTAGTGGCTGCCATAATTTTTCACCGCAGTTTAAAGCAAAAACGGAAGGAGCGGTTATTATTTTGGTTAGCGGTAAAAAGGCAATAAATAAAGCGCAAACCTGTTTTATTTTTATATCGTTTTTTTGCATTAGCGTACTTCCTTAATTTTTATTCTCCGTTTGTTTTTACTCTTTAAAACTTGTGGGCGTGTTATCATGTTTGGCAGTGGCTCCATAATTATTCCATCTTTTTTATCGCTACTTATCGAAGGGGCGTAGGGAGCTAAAAAAGGAACTCCGAAATTATCTAACGCGCACATATATATTAATAAATAACAAGAGAGCATAACTATGCCGTAGCCACCAATACTGCCTGCTACCATTAAATATACTAAGCGGAGTATGCTCATCGAATCAACTAATTCTGGCACTGTATATAAGCAAATACCAGAAAGAGCCATTATCATTATCGTAGGGGTAGAAACTATTCCCGCCTTTACCGCGGTGTCGCCCAAAACGAGAGCACCCACTATCGAGAGTGCCATGCCTACGTATTTTGGCATTCGCACACTTGCTTCGTTTAAAATTTCAAATATTAAAAGGGTAAAAAACATCTCGAAACTTGGCGATAACGGTATTCCCTTTATGCTGTTAACTATCGTTAGTAAAAAATTTAACGGTATTATTTGTAAATGAAATAGCTGTGCCGCAACGAACGTTCCCGGTAAAAATACAGCTAAAAATATAGAAATTAACCTTATTGAGCGCTGCATATTGGCGCGATAATTACTAATAAAATAGTCTTCTGCCGTTTGAAAATCTTCGGTAAACATATACGGAACGGTTAAAACAATGGGGGAGCCGTCGGTTATAATTCCTACTCTGCCTTCGAGTAGCTTCTGCACAAAAATGTCTGGCTTTTCGGTGCTACCGACCTGTTTAAAGAGGGAGGTTTTATGGTCAACTATCATTTTGCCAATATATGAGCTATCGGGAATGCCGTCTATATTAATTTGGTTTATTTTATCAATTACCTTTTTTACGATATTTTCTCTTGCGATTGATGCAATATAGCATATGGCAACCGTAGTTTTTGAATATTTACCAACTTCAAAAAACTCAACGTTAAAATCGTTAACGCGTATTCGGCGGCGCACGAGGCTTAAGTTTGTTTTTATGCTTTCGTTAAATCCCTCACGCGGGCCTTTTACTACGGTAGAGGTTGGAGGCTCGGCAACGGCACGCATTTGGAATGATAAAAAATCGCACATCAGTCCGTTATCACAACCATCGCATAAAAGAACCGTTCTTCCTTTTAAAAGTTCGCCTATAAGTTGATTAACGGTGCTTACGGTTAAAATATTTGCGATTTGCAAGCTGCTTTTTGCGCTTGTTATATCGGGAGGGTTAAGGGCATAAATAGGCCGTATAAGAAGCTCACCCACTTGAGCTTTATCCGTTATAGAATCTATATAAATCGTGCAAAAAGTTTGATTTGGTGTTTTAAAAGTATAATAGATAACGTCTTGCGAGGGAATTTTTTGTTTTATCGTATTTATATTTTTAGTTAAACTTTTACTTAATTTCATAAAAATATTATCGGTAAAAGGTAAAAATATATGCGCAAATAGAGTGTTTAAAATAATAAAAAAAGCAGATAAAAATTACCTGCTTTTTTATCAAAATATGCGTTAATCAACTTATAGATGGGGTTTTACAATAAAAAAACCGCCAAAGCATAGAGCTTGGCGGTAAAAATACACTATTATTTAATTGTAGAACCGAAAGGCATAAACGAAAGTTTTGCGAATTTAAAGCATTGTTTGCCAAAAGGGATACCGATTATTGTTATGCACCAAATAATGCCGATTACAAAAAAACACGCTGCCATTTCTAGCCCACCGAAAATAATCCATAAAACGTTTGCTATTGGGTGCTTGCCAAAGTTGGTATCTACGGTAGAGCCAAACGGCCAAATTGCAAGGCGTGCAAACTTAAAGCATTGCTTGCCAAACGGTATACCGATTATTGTTATACACCAAATTATGCCAAGTAAAAAATAAACGATCGAACTGTAAAGCCCGGTGAAAATAATCCATAAAATATTGCCGATTACCTTCATAAAATATCTCCTCATTAGTTTTATTGTATTCATATTATATCATAAACGTTAAAAAAATCAAGAACTTTTAATTTTTTTAAAATAAATTTTAAATCTTTTTTGTTAGATAATAAAAGGCTTGCGCTCTTTAACGGTTAACTTACTGCAAATCCTAATAATCAAGTTGCTTCATAATAGCAAAAAGATTGTTTTTGATATATTATAGTAAAAGGCAAAATAAATTATGGTGTAATATATACTAAAGTAGCGTTAATCGCGTTATATGGCCACTTTTATATAAAATTAGTTTTCCCACCACGGAGTATTAATTATATCGTCGTATGAGTAAATAAGCACGCTTGGTAGTGTAACCGACTCCCCGTACATTTTGTTTGAATTTTCTGTTTGAACGTAAGGGGTAAGAATATACTGATATTTTCCTTCGCTCTCAACTGCTTGTAAAAACGAAGATTGATCGGTGCTGGCTATCACCTCTTTTTTGCCGTTTACAATTTGGGCGATTTCTACCTTAACGTGCTTTTGCTTTTCAAAGGTGATTAAAACAGAGTTTTTTTCAACCGAAATATTGCAGTTGTTTAGCTTTGGCTCAAAATAATCGCTTATAGGTAGCATTTGCGCGCTTTCCTTTGAAAAAAGCCCCTCAAAAATATACCTTTTAGGTTGATTTGGGGCAGCTTTCATAACCGAATGGTTTTGGTATGCAAGAGAGCAAAGATCAACCCATTCAACCTGGTCACATTCTTCAAATGGCAGGGGATCGGATTTATCATAAAGCTCGTTTAAAATATTTGAAGCGCATCTTGCCGCAACGCCGCCGGTAATTGCGTTTGGTAAAAGTGAGTTATCTTTATTGCCCAACCAAACGCCCAAAACGTCGGTGGAAGAGTAGCATACGGTAAGGCAATCCGTATTGCCTTTTTTATTGCCCGAAGTGCCCGTTTTTGCGCATATAGGGTAACTTCTTGCTCCAATCGCTTTTGCCGTTCCGCTTATTGAACAGGCGGTTAAAGCGTCGTTTATCAGAGCGCAGGTAGATTGACTAAACACCCTCGTTTCGCCTTCGGTATCTTGGTAAACGCACTTACCGTTTTTGTAAATACTGCTAATAAATTGCGGTTTAAAATAATTGCCACCGTTTGCAAAGCAAGCGTATGCGGCACAAAGGTCGGTTAATTTAACGCCGCCAAAGTATCCGCCCAGCGCAATATTTAGCCCGCTTTCTTCAATTGTTATTCCCAACTTTTGTAGGTAACCTTTTGCTTTTTCAACTCCCACCGTTTGTAAAATTTTTACTGCGGGAACGTTTAAACTGTTTACGATAGCCTGTTTAACGCTTACGTAGCCGTTATATTTTGCCCCGTAATTTTCTGGCGAATAGTCGCCGAAAGTGCATTTTTCGTCTAAAATAGGGGTTTGTAGGTTAATTAACCCTTCTTCAAGGGCGGGAGCATAAACCAAAAGAGGCTTTATGCAGGATGCTGGCGGCCTTTCATATTCTCCTTGTGGCATAAAGTATGCGGTAACTTTTCCCGTTGGGGTAAGCATAATTGCTCCCCCATTAACTTCTTGCATACAGTCGCATAATATTTGTTGATTTTTTGGTTTTAAATAGCAGTTAATAACTATATTGGCGCTATCGTAGGGTGAAAGGTTCAAATGTTCAAGTGCGCATTCGAGGGCTGCGTTTGCGTAGTTGCCGAAACAGTCGCCATTATTTGTGCTTTGAGTAATTATAGGCTCGTTTATTGCCTGCGAATATTCTTTTTCGGTAATAAAATTTTGCTCAAGCATGAGCTTTAAAACCAAGTTTCTTCTATTTTTGCACTTTGGATTTAAAGGATTGTAATTTAGGGGAGAATTAATACACGCAGCAAGGCATGCGCTTTGGCTTATGCTCAATTCTTGAGCGGGTATGCCAAAGTAAAATTTTGCCGCACTTTGTATTCCGTAATTGCCGTTGCCAAAATAAATGCCGTTTAAATAGTATTCTAAAATTTGCTCTTTAGAGCAGTTTTTTTCAAGCGTGCGCGCAAGTTTAATTTCACAAAGCTTTCTTTTAAGTGTTTTTTCGCTAGTTAAGTGTGTGTTTTTTATAAGCTGTTGGGTAATCGTAGAGCCCCCTTGTTTGATTTTTTTGCTCGATAAATTGCTTTTTATCGCTCGCAAAAGGGCAATAAAATCAACTCCTCGGTGGCTATAAAAACGCTTGTCCTCAACTGCAATAAAGGCGTTTTTTAGGTAATCGGGCAGTAAAGAGGCGGCAATAGTTTCTTCTTTTAACGAGGTTGGAAAAATTGCGTTTCCCTCTTCGTCATACATTTGTACCGAAAGGGTGCTTTTGCTAAGCTTTGAATAATCAAGACTTGTGTCTTTTGTTAAAAACAAATAGCAAAATAAACTGCTAAACAGTATTGCTACGCATATAAAAATAAGGCAAATTGCAAAAATGTATCTCTTTTTCATACTATAAACTTATTATATATAGATTTTTTGTTATTATACAATCGAAATTTGTTGAATTTTAACTCGATTTACTGTATAATTAATAAGATATGAATAACAAATATTTTATACAAACTTACGGCTGTCAGATGAATCTGCACGAGTCGGAAAAATTGGCCGGAATGCTTAAGCAGGCTGGGTACGTAGCGTGTGAAACGCCCGAGCAGGCGGGAATAATAATTTACGTAACCTGCTGTATCCGCGAAAATGCAGAGCAAAAGGTATACGGCCATCTCGGCGCGTTAAAGCCTTATAAGATGAAAAATCGCGACGTTATAGTTGCGGTAGGCGGTTGCATGACGCAACAAGAGGGTGCTGCTCAAAAGCTGCACTCAACCTTTCCGTTCGTGGATATTATATTCGGAACTCACAATCTTTGTGAATTTATGAGCCTACTTGAGAAAAAGCGCAATCAAAAGAAAAAGGTTATAGAAATAACCGAAAAGTGGTCTGAAAGCGAATGTATTCCTATGGCGAGAAACAGCTATCCAAACGCTTGGGTAAACGTAATATACGGTTGCAATAATTTTTGCACCTATTGCATAGTTCCTTACGTGCGCGGTAGAGAAAAATCGAGAAAGATTGCCGACGTTGTAAGTGAGGTTAAAGAGCTTATAGCCCAAGGTTATAAAGAAATAACCCTTCTTGGCCAAAACGTAAATTCTTACGGAAACGATATTTTGGGCGAAGAGGGAGCGGGCGATTTTGCCGACCTTTTAGATGCTATTTGTGAGCAAGTTAAGGGAGATTATCGCTTGCGATTTATGTCTAATCATCCCAAGGATTTAACCGAAAGATTGGTAATGGCAATGGCTCGCAATAAAAACGTTTGCCATCTTATTCATTTGCCGTTACAGTCAGGTTCGAATAAGGTTCTTAAGGAGATGAACAGGCGCTATACTCGCGAGCAATATTTAGAAAAGGTTGCCCTTATTAAAAAACATATGCCCGATTGCGCGATTTCTACCGACGTTATGGTAGGATTTCCCGGCGAGAGCGAAAGCGACTATGAAGACACTCTCGATATTATGCAAAGGGTTAATTTTTCGGCCGCGTTTATGTTCGTTTACTCTCCGCGTGAGGGAACGCCTGCGGCAAAAAGGCCCGATCAAATCGACGCCGAAATTTCTAAAGCGCGCATTATGAAGATGGTTGCTCTTCAAAATGCAAGAACGGCTGAATATTCAAAGACGTACGAAGGTAAAACCATCCAAATTTTATGTGAAGATTACGATAAAAAGCGCGATTTATACATGGGACGCGACGAATACGGAAGAATGGGATATTTTACCTCGGATAAAAACGAAATAGGTAACTTCGTTAATATAAAGGTTGGAAAAACCAACGGCATTTCACTATACGGTGAAAAAATTTAAACGCGTTTTACACTTGCGGGTTTAACCCGATAAGGAGATTTTTATGGCATTATCAAAAATGATGTCCCACTTTTTAACGGTAAAGGAGCAATACCCCGATTGTATCGTATTTTATCGCTTGGGCGATTTTTACGAGATGTTTTTCGATGACGCAAAGGTCGCTTCAAAGGTATTGGAGCTTACTCTTACCGGCAGAGATTGCGGATTGGAAGAGCGCGCACCTATGTGCGGCGTTCCCTTTCACGCTGCCGATCAGTATATCGGTAAGCTTATATCCGCAGGCTATAAGGTTGCAATATGCGAGCAGCTTTCAGAGCCTGACGGCAAAAATTTGGTCGAGCGCGAGGTTATTAGGGTTGTAACTAAAGGCACTGTTACCGATGATAGCCAGATTAACGAAAAGGTTAACAATTATATTTGTTCCGTTTATTATACTGCAAACGGGGCAGGCGTCGCTTGGGCTGATATAACTACAGGCGATTTTACCGCGTACGAGGCAAAGGGAGATGGCGAGATTTTTGATTGCTTAACGAGAACCATGCCTTCCGAAATTATCGTAAACAAGCAAGGGTACGACGACATAGGTAACGCGGCTGTGTTTGAGCACGGCGTTTTGGCTCGCCCTGCAATTTATAAAGATTTTGCGTTTAACTATAAAACTGCGCAAAAAACCCTTGCCGAACAGCTTAAAATGCACTCTTTGTCGGCAGTAGGGCTTGAAAATAACGAGCTGTGCGTTTGTGCAGCAGGCGCGCTCGTAGAATATCTTAAGGAAACTCAAAAGCACGCGCTTGAAAATATAAGCTCTATTACCGTTGAAACGGCAGGCGAGTTTATGGTTATGGATAGCGTTTGCATGCGCAATCTCGAAATCGTTCAGTCTAACGCAACGGGCAAAGCGTACGGCTCTTTGCTGTACGTTGTAGATCAAACCTCAACGGCTATGGGTTCGCGCTTTTTGCGTAACGTTCTTTGCACGCCGCTTCAAGATATCGAACGCATTAATTACCGTTTAGACGGCGTTGAGGAGCTATATAAAAATTTACTCGTAAATAATACTCTGCGTGAAATACTTTCTGATATGAAGGATATAGAGCGCATTTCGGGTAAAATTTCAAACGATAACGTAACTCCTCGCGATATGGAGATGCTTCGCTGTTCGTTAGAACTTTTACCTGCTTTAAAGCTCAATCTTACTGGCCTTTCTTCAAAGGTTTTAAACGACGTTAATGGCCAAATTCCCGATTTTAAGCAAACTGCTATGCTTTTAGCCCGTGCAATTAAAGATAATCCTCCCATTTCGGTAAAGGAAGGGGGATTTGTTAGAGCGGGTTTTGATGAAGAGCTCGACCGTTTAGAGTCGATAAGAAAGCGCGGCAAAGTTTATCTTGACGAGATAGAGGCGCGCGAACGCGAAAGAACGGGCATTAAAAACCTTAAGGTTGGATATAATAAGGTTTTTGGCTATTATATTGAGGTAACCAATTCATTTAAAGATAAAGTTCCCTACGAATACGTTCGCAAGCAAACGCTTACCGGAGCAGAACGATACATAACCGAAGAGCTTAAGAGCTTTGAGGACGAAATTCTATCTTCTGCAGAAAGGGCGTTAAAGAGGGAGCTCGATATATTCCAAAAGCTCAAAAATATGCTTTTAGAGCAGCTTGAACTGCTTAAAAAGACGGCAAAAGCGGTTGCCGTTTTAGACCTCGTTTGCTCATTTGCTTACGTTGCTAAAAAGAAAAATTACGTAAGACCTCAAATTGCTCAAAAGGGCACTCCGCTCGATATAGTGGGCGGTCGTCATCCCGTGGTTGAAAGCTTTTCGCAACAGTTTATTGCAAACGACAGTTATTTAGATAACGGCGATAATTCTATGATGATAATAACCGGGCCTAATATGGCGGGTAAATCCACCTATATGCGCCAGGTTGCGTTAATTACAATAATGGCTCATTGCGGGTGCTTCGTGCCTGCAAAATCGGCTGTGATCCCCATTACCGATAGAGTGTTTACCCGCGTTGGCGCTAGCGATAACCTGCTGTTTGACCAAAGCACCTTTATGGTAGAAATGAGCGAGGTTGCTTTAATCTTAAGGCTTGCTCCGAAACACGGCTTAATTATTTTAGATGAGGTTGGCAGAGGAACGAGTACTTACGACGGGTTAGGCATTGCTTGGGCTGTGGTTGAATATATTTGCGAAAAATTACAGGCGAAAACTCTTTTCGCGACCCATTATCACGAGCTTTCAGAGCTTGAAGGGGTTGTTGCCGGGGTAAAAAATTATAAAATTACCGTAAAGGAATTTAACGGGAGCATAATGTTCCTTCGTAAAATTATGAGGGGAAGTGCGAATAAGAGCTTTGGTATAGAGGTTGCTTCGCTTGCGGGCGTTCCGCAAGAGGTTACCAAGCGTGCAAAGCTAATTTTACGCACTCTCGAAAAGAACGATACCGTTAAAAACAGTTCAACTTTAACCGCAATGGCGGCTGATGGAGAAGAACAATATTACAGTGAGGTAGAAAATATTATTAGCGACCTCGATTTAAACAATCTAACGCCCGTTCAGGCACTCGGATTGCTCTTTGATCTTAAGGATAAAATTAAAAAATAAAACTAGTCCATCAAACGGTTTATCTATTAATCAAGTTAACCGTTTGACGTGGCATTATTAAAAAATAATTGTTTAGGTTAGTATATGGCTATTATCAACGTTTTAGATAAAAAGGTATATAATCGCATTTCTGCAGGCGAGGTGGTAGAAAGGCCGGCTTCAGTTATTAAAGAGCTTGTAGAAAACTCTATCGATGCGGGTGCTACTAAAATAGACGTGCAAATTACCGGTGGCGGAATTGCCTCTATGCAAGTTACCGATAACGGTTGCGGTATAGAACGTGAACAGCTTGAAAGGGCATTTTTGCCTCACGCAACCAGTAAAATTAGCAAGGCGGAAGATCTTGACGATATAGTTACTCTCGGCTTTAGGGGGGAGGCGCTTGCAAGTATAGGTGCGGTTAGTCGCGCAACCATAATTTCAAAGCCTCAAGAGCAAGATATGGGCATGGCTATTGATTGTAACGGTGGGGAACTTTCTGAGGTTTACGAAAATCCTGCCATTGCGGGAACAACCGTTATTTGTAAAGATTTATTCTTTAATACTCCCGTTCGCGCAAAGTTTTTAAAATCTGCCAAAACCGAAGAAAACGAAGTTATAGCCACACTTTTAAGGGTTGCTCTTTCTCGCCCGAACGTAGCTTTTACCTTGGTATGCGATGGTAAAACCGCTATAGAAACCTTTGGTGGCGGGCTTAAAGAATGTATAAGCTGCGTGT